>NZ_JAPQLN010000112.1:0-19789 GCF_028981745.1 Wolbachia endosymbiont of Drosophila tristis
GGTTTAAAGTACAGCCAAGAAGATGGGTTGTAGAAAGGACTTTTGCTTGGGTTAATAGGAATAGAAGGCTATCGAAGGAGTATGATTTACTCACAACATCCACTGAGAATTTCATATACCTAGCTATGAGTAGGGTTATGTTAAAGAGGGAATATGCTTGAATTTACTTGTTTCCGGACAACCTCTTAAGGATATCAAAGAAACGATTTCTATCGCTGAGAAAGAAAAAGATTTTGTTAGTGTAATGTTATTAGAAGAGATGTTAAAAAATGAAGAAGAGCACTTCCATTGGATTGAAAAACAGATTGACCTTATTGAACTAATGGGTGTTGAAAACTATTTAAGAACACAAATATAGAGTGTTAAAAAAAATAGTATTTATTTTAATTGTACCTTGCTTGCTCCTTTTTTTATTAGGATTATGGCAAGTATTCAGATTGAACTGGAAGAATAATATTATCAAAAATATGAATCTTCCTGTTGTTCATCTGTTGCCCAATAACGACCTTGAAAAATTTAACTATAGGCATGTCAAGATTGATGGGATTCTAAGTGACATAGAACTATATGTTTTTGCAGGGCAACACGGCTATCACGTGCTGTCTCCTATGTTGCTCACCACTGGACGTTACATGTTGGTGAATAAAGGAATAGTCGGAGAAAAAAAGGAGAAAAAAGTAAAAATTGAAAAAGTAGTTGCAGATGGAATTTTATATTGCGATAGCAATAAAAGTAAAAATTGGTTTATCAAGAACGATACTGCTTCGAATACATGGTTTACCCTGAGTACAGAAGAAATTTCCAATGAGTTAGGTATTAAGCTAGAGAAGTGTGTATTGTGGCCGAACAATTTTGGCAGCAAAGTAGCTATACAGCCAATAAAGCATTTGGAATATGCAATCACTTGGTTTGCACTTTCCTTAATTTGGTTGATTATGTGCGTAATTTACTATAGGCAAAACCTCAATAAAGCTTGAAGCTTTCTGTACATAAAATTAGAGAAGTAGTTATTCATCTTTATCACTACCAAGGTCTTTTAACATACTGTAATTGCCTTTTCTGAATCTACTTTTTAAAGACGTAACTCCACTTTCGCTAATACCACTAAGGCTCAGTGCAGCTCCACCTAGCTGCAATCCTATCTCAGATGTTTCAGGAATAATTTTACTAGCTCCTAGATCTCTATAAACCTCCACATTACTCAGATCTGGTAAGCGTATTACAATATTTACATGCGGAAAATTTGTTGCAACTAAAGAAACAACTTTTTTTATAGTAACTTCATTCTTTATTGAAATAACGAGAGCTTGAGCTCTTTCTATTCCTACCGATTTTAAAATTTCACATCTTGTAACATCTCCAAGATATATAGGAAAACTATCACTTTTTCCTTCTTTGACTATTTTCGATTGAATATCTACAACAACGTAACTTAAATGCTCTGCCGTAAGCATTTTTGTTACCATATATCCCACTCTACCAAATCCAGCAACTATCACATGGTTATAAAGATCTTGTGTATCTGTTTCAACAGCTTCATCATCTAATATTGTTTTCTCAGTGCTAAATGAGTTTGCTATCCAATCTCCAAGCCCCGATAAAAGAGGAGTGAAAGCCATGGTTACTGTAGTTACCATCATAAGTACTTGAGCGATTTCACTTGGTAGCACATTTAGCTCATCTGCTAAGCGAAACAAAATAAACGCAAATTCACCGCCTTGTGAAAGCAGTAACCCAGCTTGTATAGCAGGTGCACTCTTAAACCCAAAAAATCTACACAATATATATATAATAGATGTTTTTAAAACGATAAGGATAATCGATAATAAAGTAATTAGTGGTAACTTATTGAGTAAAAGTTCGGTATTGATGGACATACCAACAGTCATGAAAAATAAGCCAAGAAACAAATCTTTAAATGGCAATACTGCGTGTTCTACTGAGTGTCTATATTCTGTTTCTGCAACTAACAATCCAGCAACAAATGCACCTAATGCTAACGATAAATGGAATTGCTCAGTAATAAATGCTGCTCCTAATACTATTAAAAGCGTTGTTGATATAAAGATCTCATTACTTTCCATTTTAGCAATAACCGAAAATAAAGGTCTAAGCAATAATCTACCAGTTATAAATATCAGCACTAATGCAATAGCTGCTTGCACCAATGAACCTGCCAATGAGCTTATCAGGCTGTGCTCAGAATTGCCAGTAAGTAAAGGTACCAATACTATTAATGGTACCACTGCAAAATCTTGCATTAATAGCACTGCTATCGACAACCTACCAACCTGACTTGCTTGAGAACCTTTTTCTTGCAGAACCTGCAACACTATTGCTGTTGAGGATAGCGCAAGCCCACCACCAATAACTGTTGCTATATTCGTATTCACTCCGAAAGCAAGAGCGATGCACCATATTGCTACCATGGTAACTATAACTTGAAGAGAACCGAACCCAAATACATGAATACGCATAGCGATCAGGCGTTCAAATGTCAATTCAAGGCCTATAATGAATAATAGAAAAACTACACCAAATTCTGCAAGATTATCCATTGCTTCAGCTGAGTGTATCAGATTAAATCCGTGAGAACCAATAACTGCACCTGCAACGAAGTAACCAAGCACTGGACTAATATTCATTTTCCAAAATGCTATGACTATAAACACAGCAGCAGAAAGCAAAATTATAATATCAAACAAATGCTGAGAGCCACTGTGCATGATATTTAACCTGTAGAATTAGACCATTTAATTGAGCAGCCAATACTTGATTTTTGGTCAATTGGAGAATTACCAGTTTCTGCAATAAATTTCATAGCTTGAAATAAGTCACTACTTCCTACTTCATAGCTTTGAACCTTTTCTTTTTTTGTGTCGTTAAAACGTCCACGATAGCAAAGGTTTAAATTGGAATTAAAGCCGAAAAAGTCAGGAGTGCAAACAGCCCCGTATTCTTTAGCTATTTTCTGTGTACTATCAATTAAATATGGAAATATAAACTTATTTTCCTTGGCAAAATTAATCATATTTTCAAAGGAATCTTCTGGATATTCATTTACATCATTTGGCATTATTGCAATGGTGTTTACCTGATAATCTTTTTTCAATTGATCAACATCGCTTACCAGATTGCTAATAATTGACTGAACGTAAGGACAGTGATTGCATATAAACATTATAATAAGACCATTTTTTCCACAACAGTCACTTAATGCATAATATTTATTGTCTACTCCCAAAAGATTAAAATCTTTTGCAGTAAAACTAAAATCGACTTTAGGAGTATTCAGAGCAACCATAGACTATTATTATACCACATGTAATTTACGGTCTTATTATTTAAATGTCAAACGGTTTCTATGTATACTGTTTGCATATTCTTTTTTAGTATTATAATTATAAAACTTATGTTCATAACTTTCGAAGGAATAGACGGCTCTGGTAAAACAACACAATCTAAGCTACTTGCAAATCATTTTAAGCAAATTCGCGGCGAAAATAATGTGGTATTGACTCGAGAACCAGGTGGCACTAACTTTGCAGAGAAGGTAAGAGGAGTATTGTTAACGAATAATATTGATTCTATTTCTGAACTCTTGCTACTTATCTCGATGAGGCGCGAACATATGAAAAAATTAATATTACCAGCTCTTGCAGAAGGAAAAATAGTGATTTGTGATCGGTTTATTGATTCAACTATTGCATATCAAGGATATGGGTTTGGAGTTGACTTAGGGCTAATAAGGGACTTACATAAGCTAGTGGAAATTAAATATCCAGATATTACATTCATTCTAGATATTGATGTTAAAGTTGGGTTAAATAGAGCAAAAGACAAGAATAAATATGAAGAAATGGATGTTAATTTTTACAATAAGGTCAGAAAAGGATTTCAGGAAATAGCCATAAAAGAGCCCGTTAGGTGCAGTGTTATCACTGGAATTGAAACAAAAAATGATAATCACGTACACAATGAAATTATTGATAAAATCACCTAGCTTGTGATAGAAAATTATCAATTTCAGGTAACATTATTTCATATGAATAACTTTTTGTTTGAGTAGCTAAAAAATCCTGTATTTTGTCTGGATCTTCTTCACTTATCATCTTATATGCCCTTGCGAGGTTCATTAATTCACTTCTATTTTTTTTATTGCTTACTTCAGTAATAGTAAAAAATTGATCAAAATGGTCTAAGAGGTCTTTATTTTTTATTGAAGACACAATATCGTCAATTTCTTTCACATATAATGCAAGTTTGTGTGCTTTACTACGATCTTCAAAACAAAGATTAACAAGCACGTTACGAAACCTATCTTTCGTAGTACTTCTCACTTCTGCTAATAAGGACTTAATATTTTCTTGGCAATGCACTCTCTTTACCGATTCAGCCGGTTCAACCATACCAAGAACATTCTTTACCAAAGATTTTTCTTCACAACTAAATATGAACATGTAATAACCCATCGATAAAGTGAAGAGCAAGAACATAGCCGGAAGTAAAAACGGAGCTAATACATTTTGTGACGCAGGGAAAATAAACCAGGTAACAGTTGCTATTGACACAGTTACAAATAATCCTGATAAACATAATTGTGCTTTTCTTCTATAATTCTGATCAATAACTGTACTTACACCAATAGAAGCTATATCAATCATTACTCACACCTCATTAAACATTAATACTAACTGAATGATAGCATTATTGTGATGAAAATGCAATATTATGAATATTTTAATACAATTTATATTGACAGTTACAATTCTGAATGTTTTATTGCAGCGTTAGCTGATTAGCATTTTTAAGATGAGGTCAACTCTCATAGAGAGAGGATTTTTTTACTTTCTCATTCTTCTCATTTTCTTCTCTAACAATTTTTTTTCCGTTTAGTATATCCTTTATTTCATCTCCTGTTAAAGTTTCAAACTCCAGTAGATTTTCAGCAATAAGCTCTAAGCCTTTCTTATGCTTGGTCAAAATGTCTTTTGCTTTTTCATAGCAAGAAGATATGATTTTTTTCACTTCTTCATCTATGAGCTTTAGCGTATCTTCAGATGTCATATGAGGATGTTGTGGATCTTGCTGCTCACGATTGTGATACACTAGCCCTATCTCATCATTCATTCCACATTTTTTTACCATAGCACGTGCTATGTTAGATGCTTGTCGTATATCAGAAGACGCGCCACTTGTAACTTTATCGTAGCCAAAAATTAACTCTTCTGCTGCCCTGCCACCCATGGCAACAGTTATATCTGCTATCAGCTTTTCTCTTGTGTGGGACACTCTATCTGTTTCCGGTAGTCTCATAACTAAACCTAAGGCCATACCTCTTGGAATGATTGTTGCCTTGTGTATAGGATCAGAAGCAGGCATATTAACCGCAATTATCGCATGACCAGCTTCATGGTATGCAGTCAGTCTCTTTTCCTCTTCTGTCATAATTAGGGATCGTCTTTCTACGCCCATCATTACTTTATCACGTGCATATTCAAAATCATCCATGGTAACAATTTTCTTGTTTCTTCTTGCAGCGATAAGTGCAGATTCATTCACCAAATTTGCTAGATCAGCCCCTGAAAAACCTGGTGTTCCTCTTGCAACTGTTTTCACGTTTACATCTGGTGCTATTGATATTTTCTTTATATGAGTATTTAATATCTTTTCACGCCCATTTATATCGGGTAAAGAAATAGTAATCTGTCGGTCAAAACGACCAGGTCTAAGCAGTGCTGGATCTAAGACATCCGGACGGTTAGTCGCAGCAATTATTATTACACCTTCATTAGACTCAAAGCCATCCATCTCAACTAATAACTGATTTAATGTTTGTTCTCTTTCATCATTGCCGCCACCAAGACCAATGCCACGATGTCTACCCACCGCATCTATCTCATCTATAAAAATTATACAAGGAGCATTTTTCTTGCCTTGATCAAACATATCACGAACACGGCTCGCACCAACACCAACAAACATTTCAACAAAATCAGATCCAGAAATGCTAAAGAATGGCACATTAGCTTCTCCTGCAATTGCACGAGCAAGTAAAGTTTTACCAGTTCCAGGAGAGCCAATTAAAAGGCACCCTTTTGGTATTTTTCCACCTAATATTTGAAATTTTTGCCTTTGTTTAAGGAAATCAACGATCTCTACTAGCTCTTCTTTTGCTTCATCAATTCCAGCAACATCATCAAATGTTACTTTTTTTCCACTAGTCATGAGTCTAGCCCTTGACTTGCCAAAGCTTATAGTGCTGTTGCCTCCCGCTTGTGTTTGTTTAAGAAAGAATAGCAAAAAGCCAATAAAGATAAATGTTGGGACCCATGAGATAAGTAATCCACCAATTACGTTCATGGCAGAATCTCCAGTTGAAAAGGAGAATCTCACTTTTCTATCATGTAAATTTTTTATTAGGTCGCTATATATGACACCGCTTGAATTGAAACTTGAACCGTCCCTGAACTTGCCTTCAATGCTCTGGTTTTTTATGACAATATTTTCTACATCATTGTCTTCTAGTCTAGTTAAAAATTCCGAAAAAGGTATAATTGTTTTACTTTTACCTACATTTCCGCTGAATTGAATATAAGCAACTGAAATAAGAACAATAATTACTAACCAGATCAATAAGCCTTCTAAAAATTTTTTCATTTCTATTTCTAACTAAATACTAATCAAGCTTACCAAATTTTGTTTTATCGTGCTATTAATAATGCATTGAACCTTATCGTCATTGGTATTTTTTCCGTTATAATTTACATCAGGATAAGCAAGCACCTTGCTATCTTTTTGTACTGTAGGCAAAGAGTAGAAAACTTCAGGGCAGCAGTTGTAATCCTTCAGAAATTCAGGAACTTTTTGTGTTTTTTTTAATGGAGCGATGATAACTGAACACCCTTGATTTCCGAGTATTGTGCAGCTAAATCTGTTATCCCATTGGGTAGGTTCATTTAAAGGTAGGTTTACGGTAATTTCTTGTATCCTTGACGATTCTCTAATTATTAAGATATTTTCTCCATACTTTCTTATTTTACACCCAGAAAGTGTACAGTTAACATTACTATCCTTTTGCAATATTCTATTAAATATTGCAATGAGGCTGCTGTACCTTGGTTTATAATGTTTACTGGCAATTGCCATTATAGAGTAAAGAAGAAGCCTCAAGGCTATTTCCTCTGGCAATTGATAAAATTCACTTAGTTTAATTTCAATATAACCAAGATCATGCACATTAACGCAGTCATTAAACGCAAGGCGTGTGTAGTGCATCAACGCTTTTGCAGCTCTTTTCATATGAAGGGCTGTGAGGCATATTCGCTCTGTTAAAATCTCTTGATTATCACTTGCTTTAAGTAAGTTACGGTATAAAGTTCGTCTGTATTTTAAGTCATGATTGCTTCTATCTTCGATCCATTTTAACCGATGAAGCTTAGCGTACTTTTCTATTTCACTACGACTAAAATTTAACAATGGCCTAAATATATAAATACCATTTAGGAAAGACTTGTAGTCCATTGATGATAATCCATCTACGCCACTACCTCGCTCTAATCTTAACAAGAACGTTTCTGCTTGATCATCTTTGTGATGAGCAACAAGTAAATATTTAACATTATTATTTTTACACCACTCTGCTAGTAACTTATACCGTGCTTTTCGTGCCTGTAACTGAATATTGCCTTTAATATTTTGCTTCTCCCAATTTAATATGAACGATTCCTTTGCTCCAAGTTCCTTTGCATAACTTACAACAAAATCAGCTTCTTTTTGAGACTCTGGACGTAATCCATGATTTACTGTTAATGCTATAGGAAGTGAAAGCTTGTTTTTTTTTGCCCAGTTAGTCATTAAGTGCAGTAAGACTATACTATCTACACCACCTGATACTGCAACTGCAACTTGATTGTTATAGAAAGCAAAACTATTAACCACATTTTGAAATAATAACTCTAATTCCATTATGTCTCTTGATGGCCAGACAGGTCAGATCTCTTACGTCATACCGCGACTTATTTGTGGTATATATAGATCCCGCTAACAAGCAACGAAATATGACAAGTTTGTCCTTTTTTGTCTACCCCAGTGCCCTTTCTTTATGTCATCCCAGTGTTTGACACTGGGATCCAGGTTTTAATGCAAGAAACTATTTCTTTATTCCAGAAAATGAAAATTCCACTCTACGATTTTTAGCATGCTCTTTTTCATATTTAGAATTTCTAGAATCATCTTTTACATTAACCAAAGGCTCAGTTTCACCTTTAGAAGCAGTTTTTATTCTGTTTTCTATGTAGGGTGTACAACTAACCATAAATTTTTTAGCTGTATCAGCCCTTCTAGCGCCTAGCGCAAGATTATATTCATGAGAACCACGGTTGTCAGTGTGACCAGTTAAAGTAACCTTCGCGTCAGGGTTATCTTGTAACACCTCGATTACGTCAAGTAATGCATCTGCACTTACTTCAGCAATACTAGATTCATCATAACCAAAGAAAACTCTTTTATCACCTATCTGCTTAACAACAGAATTTATTTTATTTGTTGTATTTGCTCCTTTTTTTGGGCAAGAACTTACACCAGTAAGTAATAAACAAAAACAGCACATTATAACCAGTCTACTCCACATTACTAAACCTCCATAAATTTTAAATAGTGCGTAACTTTAATTTCAGTAGCTAATATCTCTCCATATTGTAATATAGTCAAGAGAAATAAAATACTAAATACTTTTTCTACAACCTTACAATTAATTTTCCTATAATATGCTGGACTCTGAGTAGAAAAATCCAATAAAAGAATAAAAAGTACAATTTTTTATTGTACTTTAAGCAAATATACTTTTAACTTTATTATTAATCTATTACGGTATTAAACAGATGTTTTCTAAAATAATGAACAAATATGCAATCTTATAAGTTTTTAGAGGAAGTATTATATAGGGTAAAGAATATCGAAAATACGCTAAAAGTACTAAACCAAAGCCAATTGAATATAGAGGACAAAGTTGAACAAATGAGTCTTCTAGAAGAAATCAGACATGAAATTATCTCTCATGACGCAATAAAGGAATCATTAGCAGATGCTCTTGGTAACAAAAAAAGTGCAAATACTCAGCAGCTAAAGTTAATAGAGAGAATACATAAAAGCAACAGTGCTGTTCCTATTGATTTAGTAAAGTCTTTATCCAAAGCTAAGGTTGAATGCCAAAATTTATGGAAGCTATCTCATTCTGAAACCAGTAACTTAGAAAAACTAAAAGAACGTTTTACTGATTTAATCACACTCATTCGCGAAGTAGCTTCTATAAAATCGCAGCAATTAAAATGCTCAAAATACGACTCACTGCTTGCTGACTATGACTCTGATATCACAGAAAAGAATATAAGGGAAGTATTCCCCAAGGTAGGCAAATTTTTTAGCGAAAATGTAGATAAAATAATTGAAAAGCAGAAAAAGGATAAGGTTACTAATATACAAAAAGTTGCTACTCAGAAACAGATTGAACTTGGCTCATTATGTTTACAGCAAATGGGTATTGCACTAAATGAGATTCGTACTTCTTATTACTACCCTATAGATTATGATGAATCTGATTTTTGTTATGGTTTATTTTCACTTTTACGGCATAGTGGTTATGCAATTTATCAAAAATGTTTAGCGCAAAATTCTATAAGTAGTCCAATTACGAGACATGTTATGTATGAAACTCAAGGGTTATTCATGGAAAGGATGATTGGAACATCCAGAGAATTTATTGAGTTTATTCAACCACACATAAAAGAGAAATTTGCTATAAAAGGCAAAACTAACGAGAAAGTTAGCAGTGTTGAAAATTTGTACTTGATTTTCAATGAAATAAACCTTTCTTCTTTTTTAAAAAATGCAGATGAATTTAGTCTGTTAGCTCATATTATGTTGAGAACTAGGTTAGAACAAGATATAATAAATGGTACATTGGAAGTCAAAGACCTGCATGATGCGTGGCTGGAAGGTATGAAGCACTATAAAATTCCAGTAAAAGCTGAAAATGAGCTAAACACTTATTTTCAAGATGAATATTGGGCAAGCGGTGTTATGGGCTACTTTCCTATAAAAATTATTGCTTTAATTGCTGCTGTGCAGATTTTCTCTTGCGTTAAAAAGAATCATTACGAATCATTAAGTGCTATAATAAAAGGAGATTTTAGTTTACTTATCAGTTGGTTATCTCAAAATATATACAGTGCAAAGTGTGGCCTGGAACTGCTAAAAAAAGTAACAGGTAAGGGTTTAGACGTTGAGTGTGTTACTTACTACTTATCTGAAAAGTATAATTTGTCTTAATAAATGGTTTTCTTGAGTTATGTATGAATTTTGTTCGAAAATTAACCGGAAAGTTTTATAGCCTTTTTACTTTCAAAGGTTTGTTTGCTAGCGATATTGCTATAGACCTTGGTACTGCAAACACTTTAGTTTATCAGAAAAATCAGGGAATAGTGCTTGATGAGCCTTCAGTTGTAGCAAGAATAAAAGAAAAAGGAAGTTACGTTCCTTATGCTTTTGGTAAAAAAGCTAAAATGATGCTTGGGAAAACGCCTGGAGAAATAGAGGCGATAAGGCCCTTAAAGGATGGAGTTATTGCTGATTTTAAAAGTGCGGAAGAAATGCTAAAATATTTCATACGCAGTGCAAACACAAAATTCACTGTTAATAAACCTAATATTATCATATGCGTTCCATCTGGATCCACGCCAGTTGAAAGGCGTGCTATACAAGATGCAGCAGAAAGTGCTGGTGCAAATGAAGTATTTTTAATTGAAGAACCAATGGCTGCAGCAATCGGAGCTGGGCTCCCGGTTACTGAACCTGAGGGTTCTATGATTGTTGATATAGGAGGCGGTACAACTGAAGTTGCAATTATTTCTTTAGGCGGAATTGTTTATTCACGTTCTGCCAGAGTAGGTGGCGATATTATGGATGAGGCAATAAAGTCATATATTCGTGAAAATCATAAATTATTAATCGGTGAAACAACCGCTGAGAAAATTAAGAAAAGCATAGGTTCAGCCAGTCTGCCAGGTGAAAATAACAAAGAGGGAATGATAATTAAGGGCAGGGATTTAGTGAGTGGCATGCCAAAAGAAATGCTTTTATCAGAATACCAAGTTGCAGAGAGTTTAATAGAGCCTGTACATCAGATAATTTCTGCTATTAAGACTGCGCTGGAGAGCACTCCACCTGAACTTTCTTCTGATATAGTCGATAGAGGAATAGTTTTATCCGGTGGTGGTGGATTATTACGTAATCTAGGTAAAGTTATCAGTGAAACAACAAAATTACCGGTTCGTGTTGCAGATGACCCACTTTGTTGTGTTGCTCTGGGTAGCGGAAAAGTGCTTGAAAACATGGATTATTTTGGCCATGTTTTATTTAAGCAGGATTAAATTATTTTTAAAGGTAGTTCATCGAATTTTATAGCAAATTTTACCTCAAGCATAAAGATGTCATCCAAGTAGCCAACACTGGGATCCAGAAAAATTGACTATAAACAAGTATGCTGTTTCGATGAAATTGTGTAATAGAAACTAGATTCCAGTGTCAGCTACTTGCATGACACCAAGTTTGTGTTTATAAATTAAGGCGATTATGCTAAAAGAATTTGAAATAGAACCTCTGCTAAAAGATAAAGCTCCGCACCAGACCAAGGCTGTTGTTGCAATGTCCGGGGGAGTTGATAGCTCCGTTGCTGCAGCACTGCTACATAACCTTGGGTACAAAGTGGTAGGTGTGACTCTTCAACTCTATGGCACCGACGGTAATGCTAACGCAAGAAAGGGCGCATGCTGCGCTGGACAGGATATTTATGACGCTAAGCGTGTAGCTGAAAGTGTTGGCTTTCCTCACTATATTTTAAACTATGAGGAAATATTCAAAAAGGAAGTAATAGAGGATTTTGCGAGTACCTATATGCGTGGGGAAACTCCCATACCATGCGTGAGATGTAACCAAACGGTAAAATTTCGTGATCTATTGCAAGTTACAAAAAATCTTGGTGCGGATGTGCTCGTAACAGGACATTACGTGAGAAGGTTAGAAAAAAATGGTGAGGTAAAGTTGTGCAGAAGCATTGATAAAAGTAAAGATCAAAGTTATTTTTTGTTTGCTACAACTCAAGAGCAATTGAAACTTTTGCGATTTCCACTAGGTGGGTTCTATAAAAGTGATATAAGAAAATTAGCAAAGTATTTCAGCTTACAAATTTCTGAAAAGCAGGACAGTCAAGATATATGCTTTGTTTCCGAAAGCTATAGTAAAACAATAGCTAAATTAGCTCCACAATCTGTACAGAAAGGTAAAATAGTGGATGTTAATGGAAAAGTGCTAGGCGAGCACAGTGGCATAGTAAATTTTACAGTGGGGCAAAGAAAGGGCTTGGGTATCGCACACAATGAACCTCTTTATGTGATAAAAATTAATACAGAAAATAATGAGGTTATAGTAGGTCCGATCAACGTATTAATGCAAAAAAAAATATTGATCAAGGAGTTAAATTGGTTAGAACAACCAAAGGAAGGTATGGAAGTAACTGTGAAGCTGAGATCATCACATGTGGGAAGTTTAGCAACAATACATTCAACTGACGAAAAAAATAAAGCCTGTGTCATTTTAAACGACGATTACTTTGGCATCAGTCCAGGTCAAGCCTGTGTAGCGTATAAAGATGAGCAAGTTATCGGCGGTGGATGGATATGCTCTTAACTAAAAGCTTTAATGCAGAGTGTAAACATACAATAGACTTCTTGCATAACCATATAACAGAAACGAAAAAACTTGCTTGACAAACTCCGCCAGCCCCCTTATCATGAAACTGAAGCTATTTATTTATCTTCTCTGTACAGATTAAATGACAAAAAAACTTACGTATCTGGCGTCTCATGTTTAATTTTTTGCACTATGTGCACTCTATGTCTTTATCAAATTTCTGGGTTTTTACCTACACAAGCTGAAATACGCTTATAAAGCATTTAAAACATTAAAAAACGCCAACTTAAAAAATGGATAGTGAATAACTAGCTACCCTAGGGTTTCTTTTGCCTTTTTTTCTGTTTAGTAAATTTCTTAATGTTTGTAATTTAGATTAGTTGCGGCTTAAAAGCAACTGAATCGCGGTTATTAAACGTTTAGAATAAAAAAACGCCATACTTGAAAGTATAATGTAAGTAATTAGCCAACCACGGGGCTTCTTTTGCCTTTTTTTCGTTTGGTAAATTTCTTAATGTTTGTAGCTAAACGACAACCGTCATCCCGCTAGCGGGATCTCTTGTTAGTGGCTGAGAGATACCGCGAATGAATCGCGGTATGACGGTTCGCGGCAGCATAAAGATAAGTCTCGTCATCCCACTGCTTGTTAGCGGTATCTGGAGATACCGCGGCGGTATGACAGTTCGTGGCAGCATGAAGATAAGCTCGTCATCCCGCTAGCGGGATCTCTTGTTAGCGCCGCGGCGGTATGACGTAGGATTGTTGTCATTTCGCTACTTGTTAGCGGCTAAGAGATACCGCGGCGGTATGACAGTTCGTGGCAGCATAAAGATAAGTCTCGTCATCCCGCTACGTGTTAGCGGGATCTATGTTGAGAGATACCGCGAATGAATCGCGGTATGACGGTGTAGATAGTATCCCGCTGCGTGTTAGCGGGATCTCTTGTTAGTGCCGCGGCGGTATAGCTATACCTTTTTCTACTTAGTTTGGGTTATGCAAGAAGTCTAATAACATTTATTGCTATTTTGCCATGTATTCCTTATACTATAAAGTAGAACATTATAGGTTTCAGCAATGATAAAAGAAATTGAAGAACTAATAAAAATTGTTGGTAAGGGTAATTTATTAGAGACGTTATTTATTTTTTTAGGTAGCTTGCAACATGCTGACTTAGGTCGTTTTATGGATCACAGAAATCATTTTGGTTTGTCTGAATTCATTAGAAAAAAAGAGGAACCATTAGATAAATATTTTAACTTAAAATTTAGTCTACAAGGGCTGTTTTTAATTTATGCTCAAGCTTATCAAATTCTAAGTGAAAACAATAACCTGAATACTAAAGATGTCATAGATAAAATATATGAAGTTATTAAAGGATCTGAGTTAAATGAATATATAAATGAAGTAGTAGATGGAAGAAAATTAGATTTACTTAACATCTTAGCAAATCCAAAGAGAGAACCAATATTTAAAACAGAAGAAGATTTTGAAAATAAAGTACTCATTGGTCTTAGAAAGTTACTAAGTGAAGGAAATACATTAAACAAATATGACAGAGAATTTGCATTAAATAAGTGCGTTATCAGCAGCTATTATTCCATTCATGACATAAAAGCAGATAAAGATATAGCATTGTTCTTTTCTTTGGGTGGTCACTATAAAGAACTTTCGTCATCTAACAAAACAGTAAAAAGAGAAGTATTAGAGATATGTGAGAATCAGTTAATAGAGAGCTATATAATGCTCTTAGCTAACAAACTACACATGATCAGATTATCAAGTAGAGATAAATATACAATCGACCATGAGAATGTGGATCGGCAAGAGAAAGCATTGAAAATGGATGGATTAATATATCCTATAAATACAAAAAACACCCTAGAGCAACTGTTAAAAAACCAAAATAGTGATGAATTTGAACAATTAATAACGAGCCCTGATAATATATACTACTCAGTGCTGCAAGAAGAGAATGAATGTAGGCCAAATCCTATCACCAGCAAGAAAAAAGAAAAAGACCATAAAAACACAGTCTGTAAACTTATTTTAGGTATGTTTGTATTATCTGTTGGGTTATATGTTGCTGATTATTTCTTTATGGAGCAAAAATTATTTAATCCAATAAAAGGCGTCCTACCACAGGATAATTTTGCTAATCTAGTAATTGCTGCAGTGCTTACTATCGTAATAGTATATGCTTTATTTCAATTATCACAGGAACCACCACTTTCAACAGTTAATAAGATGACGAATGAAAATTTAGGACAGCCCGTGCAAAATAAGTTTAGAATTACATAAATGTAGCAACTTAAAAGCATATATTGTATAATGCTTATTCTTAAGTTAAGAGGTAATTTATGGATTTAAGTAAAATAACAGCAGGACCAAATGCGGTGAATGTGGTAATTGAAATAAGTGCGAATGCTGAGCCTGTAAAGTATGAATTTAATAAAGAGTTTAGGTTGTTACAAGTTGACAGATTTTTATCTACCTCAATGACTTATCCTTGCAATTATGGGTTTGTACCAAATACCTGCGCAGGTGATGGTGATCCTGTGGATGTTTTGGTGCTAACTCAATTTCCCTTAGCATCTAGTGTTTTAATATCGGTGCGTCCAATAGGCGCATTACTCACTAAAGATGAAAAAGGAGAAGATGAGAAAATATTAGCAGTGCCTGTTTCCAGTGTTGATAGCTATTATGACAATATAAAGGACTATTCTGACTTATCTAAAAGCCTACTAGATAAAATTACTCATTTCTTTTCTCATTATAAAGATCTGGAAAAGGGAAAAACGGTAGCAGTTGGAGAATGGGTTGGTGTGGAAGAAGCAAAGAAAATCATTGAAAAAAGCAGAAATTAGTTTTTATAGCTAAAGTGGCTTGGGTTTGCCCACAATTTGAAAAACAACAAATTCGTCATTCCGCTACTTGTTAGCGGAATCTATACCGCGCACAACTGTACGAACATTGCAATATGGCACATAGTAAACGATGTCATTCCAGTGCGTGACACTGGGATCCAGACTTTCCGTAAAAACGTTATATTTTAACATAACACTTATATGCTCACCAACTTAGTGCTAATCAAAATCCTGGATCCCAGTGTCTGGGCACTGGGATGACAAGAAAGGGAGCACTGGAATTTTTGTTTCAGCATTAGCCATGCATCTGAACAGATACAAATATTGCAATTAAAAGCATTAGACAGGTGGTAGAGGTCTTGGTATTATATAATCTTTAGGTTCTAAATTTGGAAGGGTGGCCGAGCGGCTGAAGGCGGCGGTTTGCTAAACCGTTATACGACCCAAAAGTCGTATCGAGGGTTCGAATCCCTCTCCTTCCGTATACTGTTTTTAGCACGGTTTAAATTCGCTATATTAGCATGTTTTTAGCCTATTTACCAGCGTACCTGATTTTGTTGCAATGGTTTTTATTTCCATTGTCACTGAGATCACTATTAAAAAGTTGGCTAGCATTGACTCAGTATTTATTATAGAATTGGTTATTAACTTTACTTGTATGTATAAAATACTAATTTTACTGTTGATAGTGTTGCCACTTAGGTTGCTTGCAACCGAGATTGAAATTGTTGCAGATGTAAATGGTGAACCAATTTCAAATTTAGATATCGAAAAACGCATCAACTTTATAAATTCATTGTTTGGCACTCAAAGTGTTAATCAAAAAGAAGCAAAGCCTCAAGTGCTTAGGGAGCTAATAGACGAAATTATCATTATCAATGAAGCACAGAGGCTGAATATAAAATTGAGCAACGAGGAGTTAGATAATGCTATTATGTTATTTTTAACCCAAAGTTTTAAACTTAAGGCTAATGAAGTTGATCAATACATAGAGAAGCATAATATAGATCTTGGTATTTTAAGAAAACAAATAAAATGTCAGTTACTGTGGAGCAAAATTATTGAAGTAAGAATTGTGCCATTTATTAATATAAGCGATAAAGAAGTAGATGATGTAAAAAGGCAAACAGAAAAGCCGGATTATCTTATCACGTTCCAAGAGTTTATAATTCCTGATCAAAAAGACAAGGACGTTTATGGTATAGCTGAAGATTTAGTAAAAAAATTACGCAACAGTGATAACCCAGAATCTCCAATAAAGATGCGTAAAGCAACAGTTAATTTAAGTCAGCTAAAAGGAAAACTCAAGAGCGTTTTAGAAGGATTAGAAACCAGCGACATAGCAGGTCCATGCAGTTTCAGTGAAGGTTACTCCGTTATAAAAGTAATAGATAAAGTACAACTTAATCATGCACTGCTGGAAAGCACTTTAAAATTAAAACAGATTGTGGTTGAAGGTTCAGAAAGTTTATTAGATAATCTCAAGGAGCAAAAGGTCAGTTGTTTAAATTTTGATAAATTGGCAGATAATTTTAAGCTGCCAAACGCAAAAGAATTTGAAATAAAAATGCGAGATTTAAATCCTGATTTACAGATTTTATTTAGTAAAACAAGTGTGAATGAAATAGTAGAATTGAGAGAAAATGGCACTGCAAAGTTGATGATGTTGTGTGATATCAAGAGTAATGTAGCGGGTATAGAAGCAATCAAACAGAAAATGTACCAACAAAAGATTATGATACAAAGCAACTTGTTATTAGATGATATGCGTAAAAATGCAGCTATCAGTTATCGGTATAGTTGAAGTCAGAGAGTGTTCTTGTCTTTGTGTATAGAACTATATAAATTACTTTGTTCTATAAAATTTCAAAAAATTTGAACAAATGCAGTTAAAATAGCACATGAAGAATATAATGCTAATTGGTGGTGGAGTTGGAAATGCAGTGTTATTTTCGATAGGGAAGGCATGTCTTGAAAATAATAACAAGGTTTTGTACTTTGCTGGCTATAAGAAGTTAAGTGATGTATTTAAACGAGCACTGATAGAGCGTGCATCAAATGCAGTAGTTTGGGCATGTGAAGAAGGATTGATAGAAACAAGCAGAGATCAAGATAAATCCTTTCATGGTAATATAGTTGATGCAATAGTCTCTTATCAACAAGGAAGATTAGGTATTAATTTGAACGTTATAGATAAAATTATCACTATTGGTTCTGACAAAATGATGAAAGCTGTGAATGAAGCTAGAAAAACAATTTTAAAGCCATATCTGAAATCAGGCCACATAGCGATATCATCAGTTAATTCTCCTATGCAGTGTATGATGAAAGAAATCTGCGCTCAGTGTGTGCAGCAACATATAAATGCGAAAACAGGAGAAAGGAGTTTTGTTTATAGTTGCAGTAATCAAGACCAGGATATGGGGTGTGTTGACTTTGACTTTTTAAGTGAGCGCTTGAAGCAAAATAGTTTACAAGAAAAACTTACTGCAAAATGGATAGATCATGTTCAAAGATATTAAACAGCACAAAAAGGAAATAAGAGAGCAATATAGAGCTATAAGAAAAGATATTGATGAAAGTTATTCCAGTTATGCGGCAAATTCCCTTATTAATCTCTTTAATCAGAACTTAAGCTACGTTAAAGGCAAAACAATAGCAGCTTACATTCCAATGGATGAGGAAATAGATGTTGTGCCTTTGATGCATAGTTTACTCGATTTAGATTATAAAGTAGCAATTCCTAATAAAAATAAGTTACTAAAATTTGAGGAATGGAACAAAACAAATGAAGACGTAATTCCCGACACAATCATTACTCCTGTTATTGCTTTTGATGATCATTTTAATAGATTGGGTTTTGGCGGTGGTTGGTATGATACAATGATAGAAAAACTGCGGCCACTTGGAAAAATATTTATAGGTGTAGCCTATGAGAAACAATATTGTAAAGATTTACCTGTAGAAAAACATGATCAAAAATTGGATATTATAATCACTGAGATGTGTGTTAGATGTGGAAGTGGATTGCTCAAAAAAGTGGATAAAAAAGAATAGATCTCTACCTTTTCCATTCCCTCCCTCTCCAAGCCATCAGAGGGTTTTGGTTTCTCCTGTACTCGCTTGTTCAGAACTTGGACTATCTAATTGAGGAACTGGTGACTTCATTTGGTTAACTTTATCATTAACCATTTTTTCTACCTCCTCTATTTTACCCTCACCAATGGCCATAATTTTAGATTGAAATTTCTCCATAAGTTCCTCAAGTGCTTCCTTATCACTTTCATAAGTACTAGTACCTTTTTCTCTAAGCTTTTTCATGTCATCTTCTGAAAAATTTTGAATAGTTCCATTCTTTACTAACTCTTGTATAGCAGATCGCTGCCCTTCATTTTGAAGCATGCCTATGACCTTTGCTTTACTCTGGGCGTTTTTTATTTTTTCACCTTCTTCGGACATATTATAGCCTATAATCTCTTGAGCCAAACTGTTGTATAATTTACTAAAGTTATCTTTTTTTGGCCCAACCTCAGGCAATTTATCCCCTAAATTTTTAGATAAACTTTTCACTGCTTTTCCTGCATCAATCGCACCTTCTTTTATTTTTTCCCCTGCCTTTACTATACCTATTCCTGCATAACGTGCTCCAATACCTACAAGTGCTATTAATGTAGCAAGCACAATAAGTGGAGAAAATGCTGCTCCTAATACCATTACGGCAGAAGCTATTCCAATTTTTTTATTTGCAGATGCTGATTTAAAATAATTGACTAGATTGTCCAGTGGACCTTTATTATTATTTATAACATTACTTATTGCTTGCTGATTAACAGATTTCAGAGGTTGTCCGGAAACAAGTAAAAGGCTATAATATCTGAAATTTTAGTACGGGGTAAAGATGAGAAAAAAGTATCCAACAGATCTAAGCGAAAGGGAATGGGCAAGAATAGAAAAACACTTCAGAGTATCATACAAGAAAGGAGGAAGGCCGCCAAAGTATAGCAAAAGAGAAATATTAGAAGCAATTTTCTATGTATTGCGTACAGGGTGTCAATGGCGGTATTTACCAAATGATTTTCCGCTATGGAAGACTGTGTATGAGCAGTTCAGGCAATGGAAGAAGCAGGGAATTTTTGAGAAAATGAATTATGAAATTACAAAATATAGTAGAAGAAAAA
>NZ_JAPQLN010000113.1:0-15214 GCF_028981745.1 Wolbachia endosymbiont of Drosophila tristis
GATGTTAACGCTAAAGATGAAAATGGCAACACTCCGCTACACTTTGCTGCTATTATGGGAAATTTGACACGGCTAGAGTGCTACTAAAACACAATGCAGATGTTGATACTAAGAATAATAGGGGAATGACAGCATTGCATTATGCCACTGATTTTGATCACCAAGAACTTGTGGAGTTACTTTCAGCTCGTGATACAAATTCTATTGACGATGGGATGTGTATGGTTGCTTTAGCTAAGACACTATTGAAACACACCACAAATGTTAGTGTTAAGAACGAATGCAATAAAACTCCACTGCACCATGCTGCTAAAATCGGAAGTGAAAAATTAACAAAATACTTCATTAAAGAAGGGGATGATGTTAACGCTAAAGATGAAAATGGCAACACTCCGCTACACTTTGCTGCTATTATGGGAAATTTGACACGGCTAGAGTGCTACTAAAACGCAAAGCAGATGTTAATGCTAAGAATAATAGGGGAATGACAGCATTACATTATGCCACTGATTTTGATCATAGGGATCTTGTGGAATGGCTTTTAGCTCATGGTGCATCCATCCTGTGACTACTGAAATTTTGCATTTAATTTATAGCTCCGCTTCTATCAGGGCATAGGATGACAGAAGTGGGCTTTAATGGCTGTAGTACTATAGCTGTTATACTCCAAAAGTAAGTATTAGATATAACAAATAGAAGAAATTAGATAGAATGATTAAAGGGGCAAGGGTATAAAGGTTTAACTTAAAATAACCTGATAAAATTTGAATCACACTTCCAAGTGCTGGCACCCATGAAAGTAATGTAACTGCACAAATCAGTAGATTTTTTACGATTTTTGGTGTTTTATGCTCGTTCTCTAGTTTGCGGTATGATTTTCGTATAGAGATTGTTATTCTACCTAAATACCAGTTAACTATTCCACCAAGGCTTGATCCTAGTACTCCAAAAAATAACATCAGTAGTGGAGTGTGATACGACCTGAAATAAAGCATGGTATTGAACACAAAACCTTGATGTATGGGTAAGACTAATGATGATACTAGACTATCTGTGAATAACAGAAAGTAATTTTCCATATGAGTTTACCAGGTTGTTGTACCATCTTCATTGTCAGAAATTGTAATCCCCATTTGTTTCAACTGATCCCTTATTTTGTCTGCAGTATCGTAATTTTTATTTTTTTTTGCAATTTTTCTTAAGTCTATCAACCTTTCTATTTCTTGATGATTTACATCCACAGCAAACCACTTTTCATAACTTGACTCAAGAAGACCAATAAATCTGGCACTCTTAACAAAACTCTCAGTTAATTTTAGCTTTTCACTTTCATTACTCATTTTGTTAATTTTTGCAGCCATTTCATGTAATATAGCTAGAGCTTCAGGAATGTTTAAGTCGTTTTTTAAAGCGTCTATAAAATCTTTAGAAATCTCTGCGTTACTTTCATCAATATTTATTGTATCTAAACCACGTGATAGCCGATTAAATTTATTTAAGGTTTCCTGTGCGTCAGAAATAACGTTTTCTGTCCAATCAAGTGGTTTTCTGTAGTGAGTTTTGAGCAGTGCATAGCGTATTACTTCACCCTTTATTCCACTATCTAGCAAATCTCTTACTTTGACTATATTAAATAAGGACTTGCTCATTTTCTCTTCATTTACTGTAAGAAAACCGTTATGTATCCAGTATTTTGCAAACATTGATCCAGCAAATGCAGACTTACTCTGTGCAATTTCATTTTCATGGTGAGGAAATTGTAAATCTATGCCGCCACCATGAATATCAAAATCTTTGCCAAGGTAAGCATATGACATTGCTGAGCATTCTATATGCCATCCAGGTCTGCCCTCTCCCCATGGGCTATTCCAATAACTTGAAAGTTTGTAGTCAATATCATTTGCAGGCTTCCACAGCACAAAATCTCCCGGGTGCTTTTTATTTTCATTAACTTCAACTCTGCTACCTGGAACCAATTTATCAGTTTTTTTTCCTGATAAAGCACCATATTCATGGTAAGATTCTATATTAAAATACACATGTTTGTCAGATTCATAAGCGTGGCCTGATTGCAGCAAATGTTCAATTAATTTTATAATATAATCTACGTTTTTCGTTGCTTTTGGCTCGTGTGTTGGCTCTGCACAATTTATGCTTCTCATATCTTCATGAAAAGCCTTGGTGTAATATGTGCTGATACTTTCTATGTTGCTATTTTTTTCACTTGCTGCATTAATTATCTTATCATCAATGTCGGTTATGTTACGCACATAGGTAACTTTGCCATAACAAAACTTAAGTAGCTGAAATAACACATCATACACAACAACAGACCGTGCATTGCCTATATGTGCTGTGTCATATACTGTTGGTCCGCAAACATACATTTTCACATGATCTTTATCGATAGGTGTAAAAAGCTCCTTTTTTTTTGTTAAGGTGTTGTAAAGCCTAACCATATACGAAGCTTTTGAGAAAAGAAAATGCCCCAATGATAAGTTGTGGCCCTTTGACTACTACAACAAGAGTAAGCAATAGCCCACACAATGATATTAAAACTCCCAATATGGATAGAAACCCATCTTTACTCATAATGCCAAGCGAAATAAGAGTCGTACCAATTGCAGGAATGAAGTTAGTAAGAGGCAATGGAAGAGCTATCGATAATGCAGAAAGCAACATTACAAAAGCTAAAATCTTTTCACCGGGCCCATAGAAAATAAAAGACATTCTTGGTTTCATGAACTTTTCTATTTTTTTTAATGCTGGAGAAGTTTTCTCTACCACAAAAGCTAGTGTTGAACGCTGAAAAGACCTTCTTTCCAACCAATGCGGCATCCAAGGAGAATCAAATCCAAATAGAAGCTGCAGTGAGAATAAGATTAAAGGTATAGAAAGAATAGTTGTATAACCAGGTGGAACCGGTATAGGCACCGATAGCGGCAAGGAGAAGATGATTATTAAAATACCAAAACCACGCTCATGCAAAGCTGTTTTAATGTCAAACAAAGTTACTTTATTGCTATCATTGTTATTGGTATCTGCAACCTCTTTTAGAATATCAGAAGCTAGTTTTTTATCTTTAGTTAGTTTCTCACTTTTTTGCACAATTATCCTTTAATAAAATATTCCTCTTAAGCTAACATAGTTGTTGCTGTATTTCAATATTTGTTATTTATTTCATACCAACACTTCATCTCTTTCATTCTTTAACCTGACTAAGTTTTTAAACAGATGACATGCACTAAGGTGCATGTCACGAAGTATGAGGACGCTAACGATCTGGTTCATTAGACGATAATTTTTCTGAGTCCTTAAGCTCCTGTTTAAGGTTTTTGATGCCTTTTCCTAAATCACCCATAACTTGCGGTAATCTGCCTGCACCAAACAGAACTAAAATTATTATTAAGACTAGAAACAATTGCCATGGTCCTAAACTCATTTTCACCTCCATTTAAAATATTGACCTTTAAATATTAAAACTTGACTGAAGTCAAGTAACACATAGATTATATCACCTTTATTTAATTATAAATCAAGGTTTTTTAATTATTTTATAACAATCCCAAACTAGATTATTTTCTTGCAGCGAATAAGTGGAAACTTTTCGCTTAACTGTAGAGTAGAAGAGAGCTCACTAAAAAACTTTGCTAGCGTATCGTCTTTAGGCTTATGGTATATATCGCTAGAAACTCCTGATTGAATAATTTTACCATTTTTCATTACGTAGATAAAATCTGCAACTTTCAATGCTTCTTGCGGGTCATGAGTTACCATTAGCACAGGGATATTTTTACTTCTAAAAAGGGACAATATATGTTGTCTTATTCGGCACTTGAGCAGTATATCTAAATTAGAAAATGGTTCATCTAACAACACAACATCAGGGTTTTGTGCCATCACTCTTGCTATTGCAACTAATTGTTGCTGTCCTCCAGATAAGGCGTTAGGGTACATATTTTCATATTTTTCTATATTGAGTAACTTCAAGATTTCCAATGCAATTAGGTGCTTTTCTCTCTTGGAAGAGCTGCGGATAGCAAAGGTTATATTTTCTACTACTGTTTTATGAGGAAATAATGCAGAATGCTGAAAAATCAATCCGATATTTCTATGCTCTATAGCGACTGATGCCTTATTACTTGCAACTAACCTATCATTTATAAAAATAGTTCCAGATTTTGGATTTTCTATCCCCGCAATTAATTTCAAAATTGTTGACTTGCCACAGCCAGAATGCCCCAATAAACATGCAACATTTCCTTTCTTTACTTTAATGTTTATATTGCTTAAAGCAAAGTCGTTTTGATTGTTATAGAAATAACCAATATTGTTAACTAGCATTAATCTTACTTAAACCATGTTATTAAATATAATAGCATTATACTCAAGAAGTACAGAAATGTTTTTTGTCGTCATAAATTGGTTATGCAAGAAATCTAGAAAAGAAAGGATTTTTTGCTATAATTTTACATGAATGGTAGGAAATACGGGACTATAGCTCAGCAGGATAGAGCGTTGGACTCCTAATCTGAAGGTCGTGCGTTCAAATCGCACTAGTCCCACCACATTGCTTCACAAATTTTATGGAGATTTTTTTTCACAAATACGCACACCTTTTTTTGCGGTTTTAAGATATAAATTCCCTAATAATAAAACGGGTTTTGTGTCATTCCAGTACTCCTCTCTTATAATTCACGTATTTAAGAATGACTTCTGCTAAACCTTTACTAATTCCAGGTACGTTTTGAATTTCAGCCAGAGAAGCTTTGCTTATATTTTTCACTGAACCAAAATAAGACATCAACGCTTTTTTTCTTTTGTTGCCAATGCCGGGTATTTTGCTTAATTGTGAAACTATAAACTGTTTATCGCGTTTTTTTCTATGTGAAGTTATCGCAAAACGGTGGGCTTCATTACGCAGCGATTGTAAGTAAAGCATGACTTTGCTGTCATTTGCCAGACTGAATTCTTCCCTGCCCAGCATATAAAATCTTTCATTTCCTGCGTTACGATCAGGACCTTTTGCCATACAAGCAAAAGGAACGTTTATATTCAATACTTCCAGTACATTCTGTACTATGGAAACATGTCCTGGTCCACCATCAATCAGTAAAAAATCAGGTATTATGCCTTTTATATTGCCGGAGAAACGTCTGGTTAGCACTTCCCTCATCATTTTATAGTCATCGCCTGAAAATTTTTCCTTTATAGTAAATTTTCTGTACTCACTCTTTAAAAAACCCTCCTGCCCTGCAACAATCATCATACCAATTTGCTGGCTTCCAGAAATATGGCTATTATCATAAACCTCGATACGCTTTGGAATGTTTGGTAACAAGAAGATTTTGCTAAGCTCCTCAAGCTTTTCTAGGTTATTTCTATAATCGATAAGCTTCTGCTCTAAGCTATGCTGAGAGTTATCATAAACAAATTTCAATAAATCACGCTCTTTTTTATTCTTTGCATGCAGAACTTTTACTGGCTTTTGAGCAACCTTATATAGTGCTTGTTCTATAATTTCCTTATCCACAATAGAATCTGGAACGTAAATTTGTATTGGAGGTATGTTAGCTGAATTATAAAAATTGACCAAAAAGGTGGATAAAATTTCATCATTTGAGTGATCACCACAGTTCTCGGCAAAGTAAGGAGTGCTGCCGTAGTTGTCTTTATTTCTAAACGATAACACACTAATACATGCTAGATCCTCTTCACGTACAATACTGAAGAAATCTGCATCTTTTTCAAAAGAAAAATCCGTGTGCTGTATTTGAATTTGCTCAAGAAACTTTACCCGATCTCTATATATAGCAGCAAGCTCATAGTTTTCTTCACTGCTGCACTTTCTCATTGTGAAAAGTAACTGTTCTTTCACTTCCTTATTTCTTCCAAGCAATGTATTTCGTGCCTGTTTTACTGATTGGCAGTAGTCGTCTTTTGTGATTTTGTTTATGCATGGTGCTGAGCAGCGCTTAATTTGATATTCAATACATGGTCTTTTTGTTGAGGAAAAGTATTGATCTGAACATACTCTTAGGAGAAAAGCTTTTTGCAATGACAATATAGTTTGCTTAACAGCAGCGGCAGATGTAAAGGGACCATAATAATGAAACTCATTTTTCTTAAATTTGCCTCTATATTTTGCTATTCTTGGATAATCGTGCTTGGAAATTGTTATATAAGGATAAAATTTTCCATCCTTGAGCACAATATTATAAAGTGGTTTCAATGATTTTATTAGCTGTGCTTCAAGAAGCAGTGCTTCGATTTCATTCTCAGTGATGAATATTTCAACCTTAATAACCTGTAAGAGCATAACTCTAATTCGTTCAGAAAGGTTTTCGAATTGAAGGTAGTCGGATAACCTTGACTTTAAGTTTTTTGCTTTTCCAACATATAAAACTTTATTCTTATCTCCAACCATCTTATACACGCCACAGGATTGTGGAGATGATTTGATTTGTTCTTTATATTGCCTGAGCATTTATCCATTGTTTAACCTGTATGAGGTTAAAATCTGCTACTAAATGAAAGATGGAAACTACATTTTCAAGCAAAGATAATCTGTTTCTTCTCAGCTTATCAGAATCACAGTTAATCTTTATACTGTCCATAAACTGATTGATAAACGGAGCAAAACCAGCAAGTTCATCAAGTGCTACATTAAAGTGGTTATTTTTTATCGCTTGTTTTATGTTTTTACAAGCAGTTATAGCACAATTTGATAGCGCAATTTCTTCACTTTCAATCAAAAACCTCTTACCGTAAGATGCACTATAAGTAGTGCCATCACTTTTCCTTGCTTTGCTCATCATGTTACTGACTCTTTTGTAAGTGCTTAGAATTTGTTCACCTTCTGGAGTACTAAGATAACGATCCAATATAACAGTTCGCTTTTCTGCTGTCAGCAGATCATTAATATCGATTTTATATAGTATTGAATCTACAACATCTTGCCTTATATCTCTATTTTTTAAAATAACCTTGAATCTTTCTAAGCAAAATCTAAATACTAGTTCTGAAATTTGTTTTCTATTCGGCTTATCAACTGACGCTGTATTTTTATTAAATAGAAGCCTTGAATATAAAGATACTGACTTGTCTATCATTAGCCTAATTGGAACATGCAAATTATTTTCAAGTATTGTCCTAATTATACCAATTGTCATTCTCCGCAAACCAAATTGATCATACGAACCAGAGATTTTCTCACCTGCTGCAATTAAACCAACTAAGCTATCCACTTTGTCTGCAATTGACACAGCAATTGCAGAAGGAGATTTAGGACACTCCTGCTCTGGCCCGATTGGCTTATAATGCTCAGTTATAGCTTCCACTACTTCTTTATCTTCTTGAAAATAAGAAGCATAATATCCACCCATTACTCCTTGTAATTCTGGAAACTCTCTGACTATCGATGTTGCCAAATCAGCTTTTGCCAAATATGCAGCACGTTCAACTTTTATCAGCGAAGCATGTGGAATAAATATAGCTATATACTTTGACAGAGCCGTAATACGCTTCACCTTTTCCCCCACGCTGCCAAGTGAAGCATGAAATAATATCGAACCTAATTTTTTGACATAATAATCTAGATTTTCCTTTTTATCTTGAGATATTAAAAATTGGGCATCAGCAAGACGTGCTTCTAATATTCTTTCGTGCCCTTTAACAACTTCACCATTGTTGACGTTGACAACAGTGACAAAGTGTGAAATTCTCTTTCCATTACTTAAAGCAAGGTATTTTTGTTGTGTATTAACTATACTAAGTATTACTTCCTTCGGTAATCCAAATGACTTTTCTTGATTCACTTCACCAAACAGTACGATTGGCCACTCTATAAGCCCTGTCAATTCATTTAGTAAATAATCATTTTTCTCAAGTTGTAAATTCTGCTCTTTTGTGAATTTATTAATCTGATCTAGTATAAATTGCTTTCTTTTGTCCATTTGGAGAATTACACTGTTTTTTTCTAGCAATTCAAAATAGTCTTTAGGTGCTTTAACAGTTAACGCTGTACCACTTGAGAGAAATCGATGGCCATATGTTGTGTTAGATGCTGTGATCCCTGCAAAAGACACAGGTATTATTTCGTCATTTAAAATGCATAAAATGTTTTTGATTGGCCTAACCCACCTTTCTTTTCCTTCGCCCCATCTCATGCTCTTCAACCAAGAAAAGTTTTTGAGCATTTCCTCCAGTTGATTTTTGAGGAATTCTCTGATGTTAAATGAGCAGCTTTCTCTTTTAATGAAGTAAAAATCCTCATTATTTACTTTTCGAACGAGCAAATCTTCTTCATTTTTCTGATATTTTCTTAAAAAACCTTCGATAGCACTTTTTGGTGCGTTAATGTTTGGTCCCTTAACTTCGTTATTGGAATCCTTTAGCTCCAAAGCATTTATGTTGTCGACAAATAGGGTAATGCGACGTGCCGTTATAAAAACCTCCATTGATGTAAATTTTACATTATTTTTGTTAAAAACATTGGCAATACAGCTTTTAACTTGAGTTGCAACTACATTCTGCATTCTCGGTGGTATTTCTTCTGAAAGGCACTCAAATAATAACTGCAACGACATACGCTATTTACTCATGTACAATTCACAACATTTTTTTGTTAGCTCTCTAACTTTACCAATATAAGCTGTACGTTCACTCACACCAAGCACACCTCTTGCATCAAGCAGATTAAGTAGGTGACTAGTTTTAATACATTGGTCATAGGCTGCCATTGGTAGCTCCTTTTCAATAAGGAACTTACACAATTTTTCCGTATCTTCGAATTGCTGCTGTACCACTTTAGTATCATAATAATCTAACGCTAGATAAGAAAATTCATATTCTCTTTGTTTAAAAATATCTCCGTAAGTTACACCGTTATCGTTCCAAATTATATCGTAAACATTATCTACACCTTGTATGCACATTGCTAAACGTTCCAACCCATATGCCACCTCACCAGGAATCATCTTGCAGTCAATCCCTCCAACTTGCTGTATATAAGTAAGCTGTGTTACTTCCATTCCATTGCATGTAACTTCCCATCCAAGTCCTGATGCACCAACGCTCGGATTTTCCCAATCATCTTCAACAAACTTAATATCATATTTTTCTGTAGATATGCCAAGAACTTTTAAGCTATCTAAATAGACGTCTTGTAAATTATTACCAGATGGCTTTATTATAACTTGATATTGGTGATGTTGATACAAACGATTAGGATTATCACTATAGCGTCCATCTGCTGGCCTAATTACTGGTTGTAGATATGCAATTTTTGCCGGTTTTGTATCAATTGCAGACATAATTGTTGCAGGATGTAATGTGCCAGCACCAACTTCAGATGTGTATGGGTGAAGTATAACACATCCTTCACTAGCCCAAAAATCTTGTAACTCTTTTATTATACTTTGTAAGTTCACACAAATTGTACACTTTTTATACTAAATATATAAATAAATAAGTACTATTCAATACCTATTTTTTTAACAGTATCATGTAAATAATCACCTAAAACTGCTGAACTTTCCCTCACATACTGAATTATGCTTTTATTTAGGACAATTGCATCATGCATAGTTAAATCGCAGAATATAAATGCTGTTAAATACAGTAAAATCACCGCATAAAATGTGTGAAAAATCCCCTCAAATGTAATTGACATTGCATTATTATAGCTGAGCTGTATTGAACTTATTGGCCATGGTTTTATCACTTCTACGACATTAAAAAATACGTAAGGTATCATAAGAAAAAAGAAAAAGTGCATAAAATCATTAAACCAAAATGGGCATTGAAATATCTGCTTACATATATTCCCATAGAGTTTACTTACAGCATAATAAATCGACATCATTGCCGGCATTGAAAGTGCTACAGTCAGTACTTGCCCTGACGCTATTTGTATTACTATTTCTTCACCACTGTTTGCTGAAGGGTCTTGAGCATGAAAAATAAATATTCCAATTAATTGCATTACTAACATAACTATTGCCAATTTTGTAAAAACAGCAGCTACAACTATTCCTGAGTCTGGCATTTTATATAGTAAGTATTCGCCTCCATATGTAAGAATTAATATAACATCGACAATAAATAATATTAAAAAAGAAGACCAATAGTTCTGCCAACTTGGTAAATATCCTATTCCTAAAAGAGAGCTTACTGTTTTAGCAGGAAAAACCTTGCCTAGCATCTTTCCCAAAAATTTAAAAAAAATCCCCATGTTCTAAGTAACACTTGGTTTATATTATTTATAATACTGTATTGTAACGGACTTATCAACAACTTAAAACATGTATTGGAAAACTTTAAGTAATATGCAGCAACAGTAGAAGAACGTGCGCCAAAAATTTAATAATTTTATAGGGCTTATGCACTTAAATTTTTTGCAATATCAAGTGCAGCGTAAGTGAATATTGCACTTGCACCCGCACGTTTGAAACCAATCAAAGATTCATAAATCACCTTGTCATAATCTAGCCAGCCATTATTTGCAGCAGCTTTTATCATTGCGTACTCACCGCTTACTTGGTAAGCAAAAATCGGAAAATTAAACTTATCACCTGCTGTTTTGATAATATCTAAATATGGCATACCTGGTTTAATCATAATAAAATCTGCACCTTCATTTATATCCATTTCAATTTCGCACATTGCTTCGTGCGCATTTTTATAATCCATTTGATAACCACTTTTGTCTATAGAATGTGATAGCCCACATGAACCAACGACTTGCCTGAATGGAGCATAGAAGCTAGAGCAGTATTTCACTGCATAAGATAATATTAATACGTCTTGAAAGTTGTTATCATCTAATGATTTTCTGATTCTTCCTACTCTACCATCCATCATATCAGAAGGAGCAACTATATCACATCCTGCCTTCGCTAAAGCAAGTGCTTGCTTACACAGTACTGATATAGTTTCATCGTTTTCTACATCCATCTGATTATCTTTTAAAATGCCGTCATGGCCATGAATAGTGTATGGATCCAGTGCAACGTCTGCAATAATACCAATTTCAGGTACCTTTAATTTTACAGCACAAATTGCTCTGCAGATTAAGTTGTCAGAATTATATGCTTCTTCAGCGTTTTCAGATTTTAGTTTACTGTCAACTACAGGAAAAATTGCAACAGCATTAATTCCTAAATCTTTAGCTTCCTTAACTATAGACACTAATCCATCTATTGAATAACATTTTACGCCTGGTAAGCCAGAAATTGGTTCAGTTGTTTCTTCTCTGTCATGAACAAACAGAGGAAGAACCAGATCATTTACTGATAAACTATTTTCACTTGTTAAATTGCGAACCCATTTGCTCGAGCGCCTGCGTCTTAATCTTGTATTTGGAAAATTAAACATTGGATCCAGGCAAGTTCCCAGTAAAGAGCAACACCCCTGAAATGAGTATCACCCAAAGGACCGATATTGGTAGAAATACTTTCCAACCAAGGCGCATTAGCTGATCATATCGATAACGAGGTATTGTTGCTCTAATCCAAATAAATATAAACAAAAGTATAACTATTTTCAAAATGAACCAAATTAAACCTGGAATTTTGTAAAGTAAACTGAACTCCAGCGGCGGATACCATCCTCCTAGAAAGAATATCGTCATCATAGCACTTGCTAGAATCATATTTGCATATTCTCCAAGAAAAAAGAGGGCAAAAGGCATGGATGAATATTCAACGTTATATCCAGAGACAAGCTCTGCTTCAGCTTCTGGTAAATCAAATGGGTGACGATTAGTTTCTGCAAGCAAAGAAATAAAAAATATTATTCCTATAGGCATTAGTAGCAAATCAACCCAAAATGGCATATTGTGTTTCGCTACCACCATCTCTCCAAGATTTAATGTTCCAGTGGTAATAACGACTGCAGCAACTATTAAGCCTATTGAAACTTCATATGAAATCATCTGAGCAGCCGACCGTATAGCGCCAAGGAATGCATAATTGGAGTTGCTTGACCAGCCTGCAATAATCACGCCGTATACTCCCAGCGACGATATAGCTAGCACGTAAAGCACTCCAACATTAATATTTGCTATAACCTTAGGAATAACTACTTGCTGGCCATTTTCTACAATTACTTCAGCACCAAACGGTATAACTGCCCAGGCAATTAATGCCAAGATAAAGGTAAGCATTGGAGCCATAATGAACAGTATGGTGCTCGCTCTAAATGGTATTATCGGCTCTTTAATCAGTAGCTTAATAGCATCTGCAAATGGCTGCAATAGCCCAAAAGGTCCAACTACACTCGGGCCGTGCCTTAGTTGAATTGCAGCAAGGACCTTACGCTCAAAGTATGTCAAATATGCAACTGAAAGTAGTAGCGGTACTAAAATAAATAAAATATTAACTAGTGTGTTCATAAAAAGCTTTAGTACAATCTGCCATTATTTTTGAAGCGCGACTTATTGAATCCGTCATATAAAAATTACACTCCTTTAAAGTAAAAGGTGTATCACTTAAATTTATTTTACCATTGCTAATTGGCACCCATGTGTTTTTTATCACTTGATCAGCATTTCTAAACTGTGGACCGATAGTATCTAATTTTTTTCTCACGTCAAATAAACTATCATATGGTAAGGAGAGATCCAAATATTGCGAGAGATTTTTAATAATTAACCAGTCCTCCTTTGCTTCACCTGGAGGAAATACAGCTAAATTTGTTCTTTGCACTCGACCTTCAGTGTTTACATAAGTTGCATATTTTTCTGTATATGCAGCACCAGGCAAGATAACATCTGCCACATGTGCACCCTTATCACCGTGATGACCTTGATAAATTACAAATGTGTTTTCTAACTTTGATGTGTCAATTTCATCTGCACCAAGAAGATAAACAACTTCTATTTCACCACTTTCTGCATGTTCCAATATTTGATTAATATCCCTTTCGCCTTTTTTAGGAACAAACCCAATATCTAGCCCACCAACTCTTGCTGCAGCTTTATGCAGCACATTAAAGCCATTCCAGTCATCTCTGACCATGTTAAATTCTTCTGCAATTTTGCCAGCTAGAATTAGAATTGATTCAGAATCGTCTCTTACTAATGCATCTTGACCGATAATCAGCATAGGGCTCTGAGCAGCACTCAGCAGCTTACAGAACTTATGATTTCCATTTGCTATTTCACTCAAAATATCAGGATTATCGCCCAATTTCTCAACATGATACAAATATTCAATGTTAGGACCAACACTTGCAACAGGAAAGTTGCCCTGTAAATATCTCTTGCTCAATCTTACGTTAATGATCGGTGCTTCTATCCTTGGGTTTGTATTTATAAGCAGACACAAATCCGCATTCTCTATACCTTCAATAGTGGTATTGAACACATACGATCCACGATTATTTGGTATAAGTTTTGCACCATCCTGCCTGCAATCTATATTTCCCGAGCCGAGCTTCTGCATCATTTCTTTAAGTAGAAGCATAGACTCACAATCTGCTAAATCACCTGCAATTGCAGCTATTTTATTTGATTTTGTATTCTTTAATTTCTTTGCAGCAACAGTTAATACCTCATTCCAATCAACTGGGGCTAATTTACCATCTTTTTTTATATAAGGTCGATCAAGACGCTGAACTTTTAGTCCATCATAGGCAAAGCGGGTTTTATCTGATATCCATTCTTCATTTACCTCTTCGCTCAGCCTTGGTAATATCCTCATAACCTCCGGGCCACGATAATCAACTCTAATTGCGCTACCCACAGCATCTAGCACATCTATAGTCTCACAATGTGATAGCTCCCATGGACGCGCTGTAAAGGAGTAAGGCTTTGAAGTTAAAGCTCCTACCGGGCAGAGATCTATGATATTTCCGGATAATTCAGAACTAATATGCCTTTTTATGTAAGTGCTAATCTCTACATTTTCTCCCCTTCCGATTCCTCCAAGTTCATTTGTACCTGCAACATCAGACAAAAATCTAACACACCGAGTGCAATGAATGCATCGATTCATCGCGGTCTCAATCAGTGGTCCGAAGTGTTTTTTTGGCACAGCCCTCTTATGCTCATCAAGTCTGCTGGTTCCTTTCCCATAAGCCATCGTGATATCTTGCAAATCGCATTCACCACCCTGATCGCAAATTGGGCAATCAAGCGGGTGGTTAATTAGCAAAAACTCAAGCACACCTTCACGTGCTTTTTTAACCTTAGGGGTATCAGTGTGAATAACCATCCCTTCTGCAACTGGCATTGCACAAGAGGCTACTGGTTTTGGAGGTCCACCCTCCACTTCAACCAAACACATTCTGCAATTACCAGCAATTGCTAAACGCTCATGATAACAAAAACGTGGAATTTCAACGCCCACGACTTCACAAGCTTGAATTATAGTGAGCCCATGCTCTACTTCACATTCCTTAGAATTAATAGTAACTTTAACCACAACTATTATACAGCTTCCCACTTTATAGGATTGCCGCTTACCTCATCTTCAACCAGATTGCCGTTGTCATATTGAGCAGACATATAATTCATGCGCGAATCACGATCTATATATCTAACAGGTTTTACCGGTTTATCTTTATACATTTTTTGCTCAGCTTTCTTACGCTGAGTAGGGTTATTTTTACTAGCTGTCTTTGCTTTCCCACCTGCTGCCATATAAACTCCTAAAAACTTTTCATTCTATTTTAACACTTAAGTATATAGCGTCAATATTTAATAACTTTAAAATTTCAATAGATCTCTTATTATAATCATTTTACAATCATTGTTTAAATAAAAAGTTACCCCTTGATGCCATTCCAGCGCATGACGCACAGCTGTACGAACATTGCAATTTGCAGGCAATTTGCGTGGCAGATTCAAGTAGCTGACACTGGTTTCCATCCAAGACAGCAGTAGCCCTTTCGGTGTTATTTCAGTGCTTGACACTGAAATCCAGGATTTTGATTGGATACTGAGTTGGTAAGCATAAAAGTGTAGCTAACGCGAGCTCTACGTCATACCGCGATTTATTCGCGGTATCTCAAAGCATAGATCCCGCTGCGGGATGACGATTGTCGTTTAGCTATAAACATTAAGAAATTTACCAAACGAAAAAAAAGGCAAAAGAAGCCCTGGGGTTATTATCCGCTTTAAAATATTGGCGTTTTTTATGTTTTAAACGCTTGACAAGCAAGATTAAGCTGCTTTTAATTGCAACTAACTTACGCTGCAAATGTTTAAGAA
>NZ_JAPQLN010000113.1:15264-26278 GCF_028981745.1 Wolbachia endosymbiont of Drosophila tristis
TTATGACATACTGAAAATCGACTTCTTTTAGCAAATCACAAGCTCCATAGTGATCAGCCGTTACTGTATTTTACAGCTATGGCTTTTTTGCTGTTTGTATTCAACATTACATGCAATTTTCTTGTCTGTTCATAGCTGCGATACTTTCTATCTTCGCTATTTTCTTTGCTATGACCAGGAGTGTTGTTGTATATACTAATTCCTGTACTGTCTATAGCAATTTCGATATCTTCCATATTATTTTCTGCAATCATTGATCTTAATATTGAGTTTCTTTTGATGATTGTGAATAGCTGATAACTTGCAAATTTTTCCCAATTTGCTCAAGGTATCCTGCTATAAACCCAACTGTTTGCCTCAGGCCTATTCTAAATAAACAAGTTATTATGTGCACCAAAATTACAACTTTATCGCTATAAATATTGTTGCCACCTGGTATTTTTGGACCATTCTCGTACCACTTTTCTATGGCTTCGTTGATATAATGAAAAATATTTCCTCTTTTTTCTAGAAATTTGTTATATTCGCTATGGTTACTGACCCTCATTTTTTGTGGCATATTTTTTCTTCAACAGTTAAATCGCTATTTATAATGAATTTTGTCAGTAATCACTAATTTTTCTGCTGCTATGCAACAAAGCTCACTGGAATCCAGTTTTTGATCAAAAATGTTGCTATAGTGCACAATCAATTTTCCTGGATCCAAGTAGTCTGGGCTACTTGGATGACACCATAGGGGGCTACTTGGATGACAGGGGAGGGAGGCTGCTGGGATCCTGACAACCGTCATCCCGCTGCTTGTTAGCGGGATCTAGAGATACCGCGGCGGTATGACGTAGAGCTACGTGTTTAGGTTTAATGAATCCACTATATCTTTTACTTGAGAAAAAACATACTCTTTGCTTACACTGGTATCGATAATAAAGTCACTCATCTTCCTTTTCTCCTCAATAGATAACTGAACATCGGAGATTAGATTAAGCTTTTCTTTATCTATGTTGCGTTCGTTAAGTCTTTGAGCTTGCACAACGCTATCTGCATGAACAAAAACAATAAGGTCGCAATATAAATAAAATTTTGTTTCTAATAGAAGTGGCACATCTAAAACTAAAAGTTTTCTATCGATCTTTTTTTCCTTGGCAATAAAAAATTCTAATTCACGCAGCACAGCAGAGTGAACCAAAGATTGAAATTGTTTCCAATTTTCATCGTAGGCTAAGAAATATTTAGACAGTACTGTTCTATCTATTTCACCATTTACTACCACTCCAGGAAAATTTTTCTCTGCATAACTTATTATGCTTTTATCCACTTTATAAAGTTGGTGTACAACAGAATCAGCATCAAATACAACAGCACCAAACTCTTGAAAGCAATTAGCTACAAAGCTCTTTCCTACCCCAATTCCGCCTGTTAGACTTATAATCATATAACAAAATACATTCGACTTCTTTTGAAACTATAGCTAAGGTTTCTCTATATATATTAACTAGATTTTCTAGATCTCAGTGTCAAGCACATAACTATACGAACATTGCAATTTGTAGGTGGTGTTATTCCAGTCTGGAATCTAGCTTTTATGTTGTATAGTGCACAATCAATTTTCCTGGATCCAAGTAGTCAGGGCTACTTGGATAACACCCTACTTAACCGTCATACCGCCGCGGTATCTCTTAGCCACTAACACGTAGCGGGATGACGATTGTCGATAAATCTAAGTTACTTTAGCAACAGTTATTCTCCACTAAATTACTCTGAATTTTGGTTATATTATTTGCGGATTTCACTGCTGAAATCTCAAATTTTGAGCTTGTGTTCAAAAATGATTCAACTGACCTGCCAAAAAAATCATATCTCCATCCCTTGAATAATTTATCTGTCTGTCCAGATATTGACCCGGTTAACTCATCTTTTGAAGAAACTAATTTCCTTGATATGTTACTTTCTTTACATTTACTATCTAAAATAATTGAGAGTATATCAAGTACAGATTTGTCATAATTACTCGATAAGGTGTTGTTTTGCTGCATCCAATTTCTCTCATTTTCATTAAAAATATTCACAAACTCTAGTAAATCCGCATCTTTTATATTTTTTGTATTCCTCTTGAGATCATCTAAAATCTCATCAACATGCTCTACATTTTTTTCAATAAAATCAGCTATTACAGCATTATTGATTATTTTATTACGGTTCATATTATAGCGCTGTGCTAAGGTTTCTTGCCACTCACTAACTGCTTTAACAGTTAGTATCAATCTTGGATTTACTTCATAATTAAATTTAATCCTCTTCCATGCATCTTTTGGGCTATGTAAATACTTATTTATATCAACTATTGATTCCATCTCTTCTTGAAACCAACCCATCCTATTATTTTCTTCAAGTTTATTGCACAATATTTGGTATAGGTCATATAGGTGTACCACGTCGTTTACTGCATAATCTAACTGATCTTCGGACAACGGACGCCTTAACCAATCTGAATTTTTAGCTTTAATTTTATCCAGTGCTATTCCTTGATATTGCTCCACTACTTTTGAGTAACCAATAAAGTCATGATAATAATGACAAAACATAGCAGCAACTTGGGTATCAAAAATGGGAGTGGGAATACATTTAAACACAGTGAGTAAGGATTCTATATCCTGCCGGCAGCTATGAAACACTTTGGTTATCCCCTGATTTAGCATTATTTTCTTAATGAATGATAAATCAATTTCTGGCACTAATGCGTCTACAATAAAACTCTTCTCTCCGTAAGAAATTTGAATTAACGATAATTTTGGGTAGTAGATTAAATTATTTCTAATGAACTCCGTGTCAACTGCTATAAATTTCGGCTTTTTTGCTATTAACTCTTCACATGTATTCTCCAGTTCTGATGTTGTACTAATTAGCATATATTTTTTATTCAGTGGATTTATTTTATAATTTATATTAAATTTTTGCAATTAATGACTTCTTGCAGAACTTTCTATCACTCATTGGCATCACACAAATAGCCTTTTCCATCCCAATCCCAGTGCTTCCTTCTCCTGTCATCCCAGTGCCCTGACTACTTGGATCTAGCAAGCTTTGCTTGCAAATAAGTCTAATACGCGTCGCGTTTTATGCCAAAACACAATTGGAGTTACATGCAAAATAGATCCCAGACTGGGATGACAAAAAAAGGAGCACTGGGATGACAGCAGTCCTACGTCATACCGCCGCGGTATCTCTAGATCCCGCTAATAAGTAGCGGGATGACGATTGTCGTTTAGCTATAAATATTAAGAAATTTACCAAATAAAAAAAAGGCAAAAGAAGCCCTGGGGTTATTATCCGCTTTAAAATATTGGCGTTTTTTATGTTTTAAACGCTTGACAAGCAAGATTAAGCTGCTTTTAATTGCAACTAACTTACGCTGCAAATGTTTAAGAAATTTACTAAGCAGAAAAAAAGACAAAGAATCCCCGAGTTAGCTAGTCTTTTACTATCTCTGTCGAGTATTGGCATTTTTTGATGTCTTGTAACGCTTTATAAGCACGTTCAGCTTATTTAGATAAAAATCTAGATGTAGATGAAGTTTTGTAAAGACATACAGTATCTATATACTGCAAAAAATTGAACATAAGACGCCGATACATTAAGTAATCCTTACCTTTTAATCTGCAGATTGGCGAAAGCAAATACAATAGCTTCACTATCATGATAAGGGAGCTGGCGAAGGGTGTCAAGTAAGTTTTTCGTTTCTATAGCTACTACCACGATTGTATAGGTAATTCTTCACTTATAATAATGATTCAAGCCTTCAGCTCCTCAAACACTTCACTTGCTCTATTTAAAACAGAATCAGGAAAACCAGCAAGTTTCGCTACATGTATTCCATATGACTCATCTGCAATGCCTTCAATTACTTCATGTAGAAAAATAACCTCTCCGTTCCACTCTCTTATTTTTACACAAAAACATTTCACGTTCTTCAAGTATTTGCTTACTTTAGTTAATTCATGATAATGAGTTGCAAAAATGGCGCGGCACTTATTTACATTGTGAATATGTTCAATCACCGCCTGTGCAATAGATAATCCATCATACACCCCTGTGCCCCTACCAATTTCATCAAGTATCACCAAGGAACGGTCCGTTGCCTGATTTACTATCGTTGCTGTTTCGATCATCTCTACCATGAAGGTAGAATAACCAGCTGTTATATTATCCGTTGCGCCAACCCTGCTGAATATCTTGTCAATCACTCCAATATGTGCACTCTCTGCTGGCACAAATGACCCCATGTGAGCTAAAATTGCAATGAGAGCGTTTTGCCTCAAGAAAGTGCTTTTTCCAGCCATATTAGGACCAGTAATTAGATGTATACCAGCTAAATTGATGCTATTTGCAATGAATTTATCGTTAACTTCAACCACTGGATGTCTTCCGCTACAGATATTGAACTCTTTGCTGTCATCAATAATGGGTTTTACGTAATTATTTTGCACTGCAAGCTCTGCAAATGCGGTTCTAATATCAAGTTTTGCCAAAGCATTTGCAGCAAGAGCAATTTTTTCAGATTCTTTAGCGACTTCACTACACAGTTCACTAAAAATTTTCATTTCTAAGCCGATTGCAGCATCACGTGCCGTAAGAATTTTATTTTCTAGTTCTTTCAATTCATTAGTAGTGTAGCGCATGCTATTTGCTAAGCTTTGCCTATGAATAAATATATCCGAAGTTATTTTGTGATTTGCCGACACTTCAACGTAATAACCAAGTATGTTGTTGTGTAATATTTTGAGTGCGGCAATGCCAGTAAGATCGCGATAAGATTCACGGAGCTTAGTTACCAACTTGTTACTGTTGTTCAATATATAAGATAACTCAGATAATTCTGAGTTGTATTTTGAGTGAATAAATCCTCCTTCTTTCACGGAACTGAGGTTATTATCGAGTATAGCACTATTTAACAGTTCAAATAGGTCTTTATGATTGCCAAGGCTTTTATGTATTGTGCTTAGTTCACTCTTGTCTGATTTTACTGTTATTCCAGCGCGTGACGCTGGCTGGATCTCAGTTTGGATGACATATTGTTGTGGGAGAGATCCATTTTCACCTGATTCAATTTTACATAAGAACTCAGACAATTCTAAAGTCTTTCCTAGGCCTATTTTCAATAGGTTCATATCCTTTGGTGAACCACGCCCTAGTATTAAGCGCGATAAAGACCTTTCAATATCCGGAATGTTAGATAATATCTCTCGTATTTTTCTGCGTGAATCATGATTATTTACAAAAAATTGAGCGGTGCTGAGCCTCAAATTGATTGCCTTGGAGCAAGCAAGGGGTGAAGCGAGCATTTGTTTGAGCAGGCGTCCACCAGAAGCTGTAACTGTATGATCAATAACTGAAATTAGTGAACCTTTCTTTTCACCAAATTGAGTTGAAAACAACTCAAGATTTCTCCTTGCTGAAGCATCAATAAGCATGAAATTTTGTTGCTTATAGGTTTTTGGGAATTCAAGCCTTGGAATAGAGCCCCTTTGTGTTACTCTGACATATTCAAGCAGTGCACCACACGCCATGATTTCTACTTTGCTGAAATTTCCTATACTCCCAAGTTCCCTGATTTTATAAAACTCGCATAATGTTCTGTGAGATTTACTATACTCAAAAAAGCTCTGTGCGTGTTGCGTAATTGATATTTTATCATTTTTTAAAATCGATCTAATTTTTTCATCCTCAGTGAATTTTTCAGAAATTAATAATTCTCTTGGTGATATACGCAATAAATCACTATCTAGAGCTTTCAAACTCGTTAAAGTGTGAAAAAATTTTCCCGTCGATAATTCAAGCCAACTAATAGCATATTCGTCATTTTGTTCAACTATGGATGCGAGATAATTATTGCTTTTATCCTCCAGTAGTGAATCTTCTATAATTGTACCTGGAGTTACAACTCGCACTACATCACGTTTTACTATGGATTTATAGCCCCTCTTTTTTGCTTCATCAGCAGTTTCTAATTGATCACAGATTGCTACTTTGAATCCTAAATCTATTAGCTTGTGCAGGTAAGATTCACTACTGTGTGCTGGCACTCCACACATTGGTATTTCTTGCCCACACGAATTACCTCTCTTAGTGAGCACTATATTCAGCAATTTCGCAGCTTTAATAGCATCATCGAAAAACAATTCATAAAAATCTCCTAGCCTATAAAATAGCAGATGATCTTTGTATTGAGCTTTCAGGTTCAAATACTGCTCCATCACAGGGGTGTTTTTTTCTTTTACGAAGCTCATAATATTTTTTAATATATTGTATTGATAAACGTTATTATAGATTATATTGCACATGTGAATAACATAAATTTTAAATAGGTGTATAGAGGGGAAAATTTAAAACAATTAAATTTCTTGGATCCAAGTAGTCAGGACACTTGGATGACATAAAGAGTAGGAGTATTTGATGACAAAAAAACAAAAACACAGTTGTCATTCCAGCGCGTGACGCTGGAATCCAGAATATCCTAATTACAAGGTTTATTATTTAGTTTGAAAAATACTATAGCTTTTTCTATGTAAGTTATGGCCCCTTTTTACCATTTGCGACAGTTGTATCATCAACAGATATTTCAGAGCTAACAGTGCTAATAGTTTTTTCTATCGCTTTAGCCTGTTCATAGTCTTGACTCAAAAAATACATGGCCAGTCCAATAGCTATACTAGCAACAAGAGAAGATGCTATCATCACACCTAGTATCATACCACCAGAAAGACTTACTGCAACACACACACCAGCTCCAAGTACAACACCAAGAAAACCACCAATTATTACGCCAGGCACCAAACTGCCTACCATAGCGCTTTCTTTTTTCGTATTAGCTTGTTTTTTCATACTTTTAATAAGCACTTCTTTTGTTTTTCCTTGAGCTAAATCTGAGGGAACTTTATTATCCGCGTTTTGTATCAAAGGATTTGCACTATATGTAACAAGCAGGGTGGTTATTTCTTCAGTTTTATTACCTATAACTGCATGATGTAGTAATGTATTTCCCTCTTCATCTTTAAAGTTTATATGAGTACGAAATTCTTCATCTAGATTTCTTATTGGGTTGTTTTTTGCATATATCCTAGATTGTATTGCTCCATCTAAGTATTGTATTACTTGTTCTAGTGATTGCTCGCCAGGATTTTGTATAAAATGAAGCAGAATTTCGTGTACTATCGCTTCCTTTGTAGTTTGTGGGCATTGTAAAGCGTAATTAAATGTCTGTGTAGTAATAACTTCTTCTTTTCTTTTTTTAAGAACAACCCTTAAATCTTCAATCGCCTTTTCACCATCTTTTATTCCAAGAATTATTGAATCCAAATTATTTATCATGCTATCCTCCTTGGTTTGATTGCATTACTCATTAATAAATAATATAATAAATCCTGCTAAAAGTCAAGCAATTAATTAATAAGTTAATATAATCCTCCAAAAGGAGCTCCTTACTTTTTGTTCAGCATGTCCATTGGATCAGACTCTTTAAGCTTGCTGTTTGCTGAATTTATTCATCACAATAGCTACAATGTGCTATCGAAGTTCTCTGTAATCTTAGTTGGTTCTTCTAGAATATTCAAAATATCAGTTGCACAATAAACCCGGTCTCTCTTTCCTTGAGAAGTTTGTGAAACGATGCCTAAATCTTCAAGCTTTACGATTGCTCTTTGGGCTGTTGTAAATACGACACCTAAGTTTTCAACCACTTTCCTTATAGTAAAGTAAGGGTTTAAAGACTATTCACTAAATCATTGTCCCATTCAAATTTTGGTGGCAAGGGGCTTGGTATAAATGCCTGATAACCAGCGAATACTTTGCCTGATGGTGATCCTTTAATATACATTCATTCAACCTAGCACACTATTTTTATAGTATATATTATTTTCAAATAAAGTCAAAAATGAAAATAAGGCTTTATCTTATTTGCGTGCATGAAAATAAGAAACTCTCTTATTATTGATTTTGCTCAAAAACGAAAATAGAAGAAGCTGCTGAACTTTATATATCCTGTTTTTCTGGAGAACTGCTATAAAACTTCTGAGTGAAGTCACTTAATTTTTACACATCTATTGTAGAGTAAGAAGAACCGAATTTGAAACAAAAATGCTAACTGATGCTTGGACTTTACTGACACTTACACTACTTGAAACTATACTTAGTGTAGACAATTTAATCTTTATTTCTCTAGCAATAGATAAGGTACCAAATGCGCTGAGAGAAAGAGTGCGCCTTATGGGCCTTGGATTAGCACTATTAATGCGTTTTGTAATACTATTTTTTACATCATCTATATTATCAATGCAAAAACCTATATTTCACACTGCATCAGCAAGGGATTTACTTATGATCGCAGGGGGATTATTCCTTATTGTTAAGAGCTCTATGGAGTTACGGGATGACATCTTTGTATGTAAGAAAAATAAAAAGAAAGCAAACGTTAAATCAAAATTTTTTTTAGTTGTGCTACAAATTATATTAATAGATTTAGTTTTTTCGGTTGATTCGATATTAACTGCTATAGCACTAACTTATAACATGGTAATAATTGCTACAGCATTTACATTTTCCATGCTAGCAATGCTGTTTTTATCAAGTTATACCGCCCAGTTAATCAAATCTAACCCAGGGTTAAAAATAATCGCCATTTTATTTGTTTTACTTGTCGGTGTGTACCTCATACTTCATGGATTTCATATAGAATTACCAAAAGGATATTTGTATTCTTCATTTATGTTTGCACTGCTTGTGGAAATTATAAGCAAAATAAAGAAAATTAACCGTCATACCGCGATTCATTCGCGGTATCTCTAGATCCAGCTAACAAGCAGCGGGATCTTTTTGATTTACTCCCACTCAATAGTTGCGGGTGGTTTAGAAGTGATATCATAAACAACTCTATTTACTCCGGGAACATTATTAACAATTATACTGCCGACATTGCGTAAAAAATCCCAAAATACTAGCAAGTGTTGATCCTTATCTTCAAATGGAAATGCATCGGCTGTCATACCATCAGATGATGTTACAGCCCTTAAAGCACAAACATATCCATACGTACGACCATCTCCCATAACGCCTACAGTTTTTATTGGTAATAATACAGCAAAAGCTTGCCATATCTTATCATATAGATCGTAATTTTTCATCGTATTAATATATATTTCATCTACTTCTTGCAATATTTGCACCTTTTCTTTATCGACTTCACTTATAATCCTCACTGCAAGTCCGGGTCCAGGAAATGGATGTTGAAATATTATCTCGTCTGAAAGCCCAATTTCTTTTCCAAGTAGCCTTACCTCATCTTTAAAGAGGTAACGTAAAGGCTCCACTAACTTCAGATTCATCTTTTCTGGCAACCCACCAACATTATGGTGAGACTTAATTGTACTAGTGTTGTCTGAGGCATGCCCTGACTCAACTACATCAGAGTAGATGGTACCTTGCATCAAAAAATCCACATCACCTATTTTTTTTGCTTCTTCTTCAAACACTTCAATAAAAGTGTTACCGATAATTTTTCGCTTTTCTTCTGGATCAGTTATTCCCTTCAACCTACTCAAAAATAAATTTGATTTATCAACGTAATTTATCGGAATCTCTTTCAACATAGCGATGGTTTGGTTCTTGCGTAACAACCCAGTATCGATAAAAATACAGTTCAATTGTTTTCCTATAGCTTTATGTGTGAGAGCCGCTGCAACGCTTGAATCAACCCCACCACTTACTGCAGCGATTACTTTTTTCTCTCCTACTACATTTTTGATTTTTTCCTTTTGCTCCTCAATAAACGACTTCATTGTCCAGTCTCTTTTGCAATTTGCAATATCCAAGAAGTTAGAGAGCAATTTACTGCCATTTGTTGTGGGCTTAACCTCAGGATGGAACTGAGTACAGTAAATCTTCCGCTGTTCGTTGACAATCATTGCAATTGTTTGATTTATCACACCTGATGCGATAACAGTAAATCCCTGTGGTATAGTATCAACACTGTCCGCATGGTTCATTAATACATCCACTTCAGAATTAACATCCCAGGTATCCTTTACAATGGGGGATTCTTTTAGTATCTTGATTTTAGTTCTACCAAACTCCTGTTTGAAACTCTCTTTTACTTTTGCTCCAAAATAATGACAAATGAGTTGCTGTCCATAGCATATTCCAAGTATAGGAACGCTTGTTGCCTCATTAAGTTTTATAATTTCATGTACTACTCTACTTGTTTCAGAACAATCATCATTTACAGATTGTGGTCCTCCAGAGAGAATAAACCCATTGAATTTTGATATTGTTTCAAAACTGATGTTGCTTGGAAATATCTCACAATAAACACCCATTCCTCTTACTTGTCTTGCGATAAGCTGTGTAAACTGTGAACCAAAATCAATAATGGCAATTGCTGACAATTTGCTCCTCCATATTATTTAAAATGATATCTGATAATAAAGAAAATAATGGAGTAAGTAAACCAAGACCTGTTTAAAAGCTTTAACGCGTGGTACAAGTTAGCTATATAGCTAATTTTCCTACACCATACCGCTGCGGCGCTAACTAGTAGCGGAATGACAGCAATCTACGTCATACCGCCGCAGTATCTCAGCCGCTAACAAGAGATCCCGCTAACAAGCAGCGGGATGACGAGGTATAAACTTTATCGTCATGCCACCGCGAACCGTCATACCGCGATTCATTCGCGGTATCTCGGCCGCTAACAAGTAGCGGGATGACGATTGTCGTTTAGCCATAAATATTTAAGAAATTTACCAAATAAAAAAAAGGCAAAAGAAGCCCCGTAGTTGGCTAATTACTTACATTATACTTTCAAGTATGGCGTTTTTTTATTCTAAACGCTTAATAACCGCGACTCAGCTGCTTTTAAATGCAACTAACCTTAGCTATAAATGTTTAAGAAATTTACTAAACAGAAAAAAAGGCAAAAGAAACCCTAGGGTAGCTAGTTATTCACTATCCATTTTTTAAGTTGGCGTTT
>NZ_JAPQLN010000113.1:26328-75730 GCF_028981745.1 Wolbachia endosymbiont of Drosophila tristis
GAACATAAGACGCCGATACATTAAGTAATCCTTACCTTTTAATCTGCAGATTGGCGAAAGCAAATACAATAGCTTCACTATCATGATAAGTGGGCTGGCGAAGGGTGTCAAGTAAGTTTTTTCGTTTCTGTGGGCTACCTGGTTTTCCTACTGAAATTTTGAAAAATGTAATCTACTCCTATATTCAAATATATCAAGCAGTAATTCAAAATCAGCCATTGCGCCTTTTGCGTTATTATACGCGAGATTGAGCAGCTCTTTGTCCTGATATAAATCAGCAAATTTAAATTCCATACATCCTGATTGTTTTGTGCCTAAAATATCTCCACTGCCTCTTAGCATCATATCCCTTTCAGCAATGTAAAATCCATCTTGTGACTCACACATGATCTTTAACTTTGAAGATGAGCTTTTACTTAAATTATCGTATAATAATACACAAAAAGATGGCTTGTTTCCTCGCCCTACTCTGCCTCTTAACTGATGCAATTGTGATAACCCAAATTGCTCTGCATTTTCTATAATCATGATGGTTGCATCTGGCACATCTATACCAACTTCTATCACAGTGGTTGCAACAAGCAGAGAAAATTCATTCCTTTTGAAGGAAAACATAACTTGATCTTTCTGCTCCTGAGTCAATTTTCCGTGTATTATCCCGACTTTATCAAGAAATGTTTTTTGTAATTCCTGAAAACGCATCTCTGCTGCAGCAATATTGGTCTCTTCGTTTTCTTCTATATATGGACAAATCCAATATGCTTTTTCGCCCCTGTTTATAGCACCTTTTAGCTTTTCAATAACATCTGGCACCCTACTAATGTTCATAGTTACAGTTTTTATTGGCAATCTGGATTTTGGTTTTTCTTTCAAAATTGAACATTCAACATCACCATACATAGCTTGCTGCAAGGTTCTTGGAATGGGAGTTGCAGTAACGAAAAGTATATCGGCATTTTCTCCTTTTCCTACCAAGCGATTTCTCTGCATCACTCCAAATCGCTGTTGTTCGTCTATGACTGCAAGCCCTAAATTTTTAAATGTAACGTTAGCTTGAAATAGTGCATGAGTGCCAATCACTATATTTAAAACACCACTTGCAAGTTCGTTCATGATAATCTTTCTTTCCTTGCGCGAAGTTTTACCAGTAAGCAGCGCAACTTTTATATCGGTACAGGATAAAACTTCCTCAATCCAATTATAATGTTGCTCCGCCAAGATAGTAGTCGGTGCCATTAGAGCTGCCTGCATGTTGTTTTCTACCACATTTATCATTGCAAAAAGTGCAACTACGGTTTTGCCACTACCAACATCACCTTGCAGCAAGCTTATCATGCGATACTTGGATTTTTGTCTCTCTGAGATCTCATCTATTGCACGAGTTTGATCATTTGTTAATTGAAACGACAATTCATTTAAAACTTGCTCTTTGTATTTACTCAATATTATAAATTCTCTTCCCCTTTCTTTCACATGATTTTTTCTTGCAAGTTTCAGCGCTAGCTGATACGCAAACAATTCATCATAAGCAAGCCTTTTTCTACAAACCTCAGCTTCCACCAATGAGCTTGGTCTGTGCAACTTTATGATGCTTTCCCTCCAACTTAACCATTTTTTTTGCTTGATTAATGTATCATCTATCCACTCTGGTAAATCAGGCAATTCCTTTAGATTAGAGCTTATTATGTTCCCAATGCGCTTATTGGTAATGCCACGGCATAATTGGTAAACTGGCTCTATGCAAGCTATTTCTTTAAATTGGTTGATGTCAAGCGACACGTAATCTGGATGAGTAATTTGCCAATGTTCAGCAAATTTTTCGAGTTTGCCACTGATGATCACATTCGCTCCAATTGGAAATAGTTTATATAAATACTTAACTGAGTAATTAAAAAAGACTATGAATATATACTGACTCTCACTTTCAACGACTATTTTATATGGTCTACCTCTAAAAGTGGGCGACTGATGCTCATAAACTTTTGCAATGAAAGTTGTAAATTCTCCAACTCGAGCATCAGATAGTAACTTGCTTCTATCCACATAACTAAGTGGCTTATAAAACAGCAGATCCACCACCTTGTCCCCACCACAAAGTTTAGGCAATATTGCGGAATGGAACTTAGGTATATTCTCCAGCCTGCTATTTAGAAAAATCTGATTGCTCATTGAGATTCATACATGTGTAAAACTGTTATAGAGCCTTTTTAAAATCTTGTCACCTTATGGTCAGGTATGCACTATAGCTAGCACAGCTCTCTAACGTTATACCGCGATTCATTCGCGGTATCTCAGCCGCTAACACGTAACGGAATGACGAATTTGTTGTTTTTAAAATCGTCGGTAAGCCTAAGTTACCCCTAACTATATTTGCTATCATAGGGCTTATAGTAGGTATTTTATTAACTTATTAATCATTTTTATGTATTATTATACCATTAGCAGTCTATATCAAGGTATTAATGATGAACGGCTCTACACCAAAAGAAAAGGAAAATCCAATAGTTACACTAAGAGCTCAAGCAGAAAAGTTTGGTTTTAGCAGGTTGAGGGCTGGTAAAGATAATGCTGAAGCGAATTCTGGTGCAACTATGTACGTAGATCTTCCAAGAATGAAACTTGTTATTCAGAACAAAGTTATAACAAAAGAGCTTGTTGATGAATTATATAATAAACATACCAACCTCATTTCAAATGACAAAAATAAGTACCGCCAATTTGTAAAACAAGTTTTTACAGAGCTATTTGAATATGCTGAAGCAGAAGTTCCAAATGATTCTATTCTAGAAGAACTAATCACTAATTGTAACCAGGCTGCTTATGTGGGTGCATTGTATGGTAAAGGAGGACCTATCCTTCATTTAGCTGAAACATATGGGTTATTGTTTCAGTCTAATCATGTAACACATATTAATTGTAGTGATCCAAGTCATGCGGCAATCAGAATTGAAGAAAAAATTGCAGTTCGCACTTTTGCAGAACTGGAAGAAGAATTATGTAAATTGGATAGCTCGCTAGAATTCACACTTAAGTCTCAAGGTGATAAAAATGTAACATATGAAGATGGTAAATTGTCACTTACTGTTCCTAAGAGACTGAAGGACTATAATATAGGTGATAAAAACTTGTTTGACGTTATAAAAGAGTGTTTTCAGAAATTTTGCGAGAGGCTTGGATTTTTTAAAATAAAAATAGAGCATGGCTTGGATAAGCCACCAAAAGTGAACAGCCATCTGGAAAATATGGAACCGCCCATTCATAGCAATGAGTATGGAAATACACCTGGAAACTAACAATTAAAATATTTCAAGCGCTGTTAGCTCATTTGCACAATCAATGACTTCAGAACTTGGGAACTGGTTTTTAAACCAAGTGTACTGGCGTTTTGCGTAGTGTCTTGTGTTTGTTTGAGCAATCTGTATCGCTTCGTCTAAAGTAATCTCACCTTTCAAATACTTTACAATTTCTGGCACTCCATGTGCTTTCATAGCTGGCAAATTTGGAGCTAAGTTCAGACTAAGTAGCTTTTTTACTTCATCAATTGCTCCATTTTCGATCATTTTGATAAAACGAGAATTTATTTTTTGGTATACATCCTCACGTTTAGGCAAAATTGTATATATCTTAAAATTATCGAATAAAGGAGGCTGTCTATTTTCTTGCCATACAAAGATTGTCTTACCAGTTTCAGTGATAACTTCAAGTGCTCTTGAAAGACGGTGCGAGTCATTAATACAGATTTTATCTTGAACTTTTGAGTCTTTGCTTAATACTAATTTATAGAACTCCTCTTTACTTAAATTTTTCCTGAGCTCACTTACGTTTTTTCTCACTTCCTGACTTATTTGTGGCATTGATGATAAGCCTTTGATGAAACTGCTGATGTAAAGCCCGCTTCCTCCAGTGATGATAGGTATTTGAGCATTTTCTAATGCGTGATTAACTTCTTTTTCTAAATCCTCTAACCATAGACCCACGGAATAATTTTCTTTTGCTGAAACATAACCATATAATTTATAAAATTCTTCTTGCTTTAGTGGTTGAGCAGTAATTATGGGAATTTCTTTGTATACCTGCTTTGAATCACAATTTATTATACTAATATTTCCATATTTTTCTCTCAGGTTATCGCATAATTCTGATTTACCTGAGGCCGTAATTCCTGTAATAATTACTATATTATTTTTCATTTATATTAATTTAATTAACATATGATAAAGTGTAGTAAAAGTTTGGATTCTACAATCTAAAGTTTGGAGATTTTTATGGCAGAAAACAACGACAATAATTCATTTGCTAAGCATTTCACAAACAGGACTCCTGGCGGTACAGGGGAAGGTTTTTCCAGTAAGTATTCGTCTCAAAACACCAAAGAACGGGCATTAGGGGAAAAAGGAAAAATTTCTGAATTAGCAGGCAAAAAAACCGAATCCAAGGAAGCTTTTTCTGAAAGTGGCGGCATAAAAAGTAAAAGCAGAACTGTCAATGAAAGATCTTTTGCTGATGCAACAAAAAGAAGTAGGTCAGATCTTATATACTTAGTCCGTGGTAAAGATCGTGGAAAATCAGCGTGGCATTATGTATTAGTTGATAAAGAGAAAAGAGAAATGTTTCTAGCAAAAAGCAGAACTGGCTCTATAGATGTTGCAGACTATGGAGAGATTTTGTATTCAGGATGGGGAGAGGATCCACCACAGGCAATAATTGATAAAGTCAATGAAGAGTTTGGGTTGTAGCAAATCTGCATAACAAATGGTAAGCTGCGTTGCATTACGTTTACAAAAACTAGCAGTTACTATATAAGATACAGTGCAACAAAACTGATCTAGTTGTTATGAATAAGTTTTTAGCTATATGGTATCTAAAATAATAAATGCAATACAGAACAATTTATTAGTGTGTTTTCCAACAGAAACAGTGTATGCTCTTGCTTGTAATGCACTAGATAATGAATCTATAGGAAAAATATATCAGATAAAGAAACGCTCTCAAAATAAACCACTGTCTATATTTGTTAGTGATATTTACAATTTGACAAAAATAGCAAAGGTAAAGGAAAGATATATTGATTTAATAAACCACTTTTCTCCTGGACCAATTACCTATATTTTACCACTTAAAAACAACAACATATTGCCAAACGAATTCTTTAAAGATAGTATAGGTATCAGAATTCCTGAGCATCCTATTGCAATTTCAATACTAAACAAACTGAAAGTTCCAATAGTTGCAACTAGTACAAATATTTCAGGAAAAGAAAGTGTATGTAAGGCAAACGATATACCACAATCCATTAAGCAACATTTATCTGTAGTGATTGAAGATGACGAACTAGTTTCTGGTATAGAATCTACTATTATTGACTTAACCGAAGATAAGATTAAGGTTTTAAGGGAAGGTGCAATTTCATTACAAACAGTAAACAACGCATTTTCAAACTAAAATCTATAGGAGAAAGAATGAAAAAAGTAATAGGCCACAACCAAGCCAAAAAAAAAATAATGAACAACTTATCTGTTCAGTCTTGGCTGATCTGTGGTAAAAAAGGTATAGGAAAAGCAACACTTGCAAAATCCTTCTCCAATTGGTTACTCATAAAAAACTATAATGAAGTAGCATTGGACTTACACATTGTTGAAGGTGATACTATCGGAATAGAAAAAGTCAGAGAAATGAAAAACTTTCTACACTTAAGTCCCATTCAATCAGAACACAAAATAGCTATAATAGATAGCTTAGAGGCAATGACTAATAACGCTAAAAACGCAATATTGAAAATATTAGAAGAGCCGCCAAAAAATTCTAAGATATTTATAATTAGCCATAAGCCATATGATATACAAACCACTATCCGGTGTAGGTGCTTTCAGCTAAATTTACTCCCATTAACTTATGATGAAACAAAGCAAGTTGCTTCATCTCAATGTAAATTTGATAATCAAACGTTTGACGAAATGATTACTTTATTTCCTGGAATGCCAGGAATGATAATAAATACAATAAGTAGTGATGCTTATGAAGCATACAAATGCTTTTATAAATTTCTTCATGATTTAAAGAATCCCAATATGATTAATAAAGTAATTAATAGCGAAATCGAACTAGAACTAGCATCATATATAATTCAGGCCTTCATTTTAGAAAGCATAAAGAGAGAGGTAAATGGTGTTGAAATTCTGCTAAGTCAGTGGAAAAAAATAGATGAACTTTTCGTTGCCGCAAAGCAACTCCACTTAGATAAAAAGCATGTTTTAGCTAATGTAGTTAATATCATGACATAAGTTTACAAAGTATAATACTTTTAACATAAATTCATGATAAAATTCTGTTAATTTAATACTCGAAGTATATAATTTGACTGATAATAAATTAACTGTATGGCAATCAATAGAAGTTTTGACGAAAGCCATATTGAACATGCAGAAAAAATTAAGCTTAATTAAGAATATAGCTTCAGATCAAGACATAACCCTAGAAAAAGGAAAGGAGTTGTTAAGTGGCATTTATGAAGCAAATTTTAAGCTAAACAAGACAATCAATATAGCTACTTTGCCAAAAATTGGCTATCATATGCTAAATGGTGAGCTTGTTGTACGTAATCATATTACGGAAGAGGAAGTAAAGATTCCTGGAGATTTTCATTACCTTAAAGTCGTAAAATCCGATCATGATAATTATAAATTAACGTTTTGTAATTTTTTAGGTAATGAGTTTTTTGAATATAAAAAGTATGATCCACAATATTCTGGTATTTCAGATGAATATAAATTTGTGGATTTTGGTAGTGTAAAAAAGACTCATAATCTAAAATTTAAGGAATACATTGGTCATGCACCTAAATTTTTTGCTGCAGAAGGGCCTATTGAGCCTGGATCCCAAAACCATGTAATTGATCTATTTGAGCTAGTCAAAAGTGGTAAAGGTAGAAAAGTGGGAACCTTTGCTGATGAATTTGGTTATTTTGATGATCAAAATAAATTACATTATTATAATTATCACAAAAGTGTAGAAAGTAATACTTATGATCCTGAAAATTTCAGTGTAAAAATGATAAATATAGATGTGAGCAAAATCGATAAATTCTACCTCATTGCAGAACAAGGTGATATAATCATTCATCCTATTTGGGAAAATTTAGACATATTTTAAAGTTTTTTTTAGAGTATCTAAGCTTATTGTTATTATAATGATCCGATTAGGTCTGGTAGTATTGTGTTATGGAAGATAAATTGCTTGAATCAGTAAAAAACAAAAGTTATTTCAGTAAAGCAGTCGAATGGTACTGCCATAGGTATCTGTTTTGTGTAGCAGAAAGATCTTGGATGGCATTAATAGTATCGCTTCTCCTAGTATGCTTATGTTTATTAACATTAAACATATACCTGTTATTTCCTATTAAAAAAGATTTAAATTTTGTGAAGTATATGAACCACACAGAAGATGAGTTCTCTGCAATGCATAAGCTTAGTTTCAGTAAAAAGGAAGATGAATACACTTCCACAGCGAGGTACTTAATAAGTAAATACATTGAAATATACGAGTCCATTAAGATCGTTGAACCGAAGTACCAAGAAAATTTTATAAGAAACAATTCTATACATAAAATCTATCAAGGCTTTCAGGAAAAAACGAATAATGAAGCTGGTAATTTGTCTTTATCTAAAAGAAAAATCGCCAACATAAATGTAATAACATTATCTATTGATCGATCGACCAAGGACTTAGTTACATTTGCTGGAAATGCTACTGTAGTTTTTACAACCGAGCAAAATAAGGAGGATACTGTGGAGATTAGCTTCACTTTGTCGAATATAAAAGCAACTCTGGCTGGTATAATACCATTTAAATTTATTGTTAATGGTTATAAATACAGATTTTAAAATATTACTTGGTAGCTAAAAAAAATAACCAAAGTGCACATAGCAGTAATAACTGGAGGTAAAACTAGAAGAATTGGTGTTTTTTTAATAAAGTAATTCTGAGAAGGTTTTAAGAAAAAGGCGTTGTAAATTATCGGTAAAAAGTACAGAGCGTTGAGTATAGTACTAACAATTAACACTAGAGTGACAAACACAGAAAGTATTACATTGCCAGAGTTGAAAACAGCTTGAAAAATGAGAAATTTACCCCAAAAAGTCGGAGCAGGCGGCACCCCTATCATAGACAATGCACCTATAGCAAATGCTGTCATGCTAATTAGCATACTGCGTCCTATACCGTAAATCTTATCTATATATTTCTCACCTGCTCTCGTTATTATTGCTCCGGCAACGAAAAACAAAGTGATTTTTGCAAATGCGTGGCAAACTAATTGAAAAATTGCAACCCTCATGCTGAGATCACTAAAAATTGAAGCGAATAATATAATATACGACAATTGAGAGATGGTAGAGTAAGCAAGCAATTTCTTTAATTCTTTTTGCTTTAGTGCAATCAATGATGCAGTAATAATAGTAAATCCAGCAGCGTACGGAAGCCACCCTCCAGCAAACCAATTTTGCTGCACAAAACGTTGCATATTATCGACGCCGAAAGTGTATAATATAACTTTGATGATGATGAAAACTCCGGATTTCACAACAGCAACAGCGTGCAGTAGTGCACTCACAGGAGTTGGTGCAACCATTGCTTTTGGTAACCAAAAATGCATTGGCATTAATGCAGCTTTTCCTATTCCGTAAATCAGCATAGCAAAACACACTGCAATGAAAGTGATGAGTGAAGTATCAAATTTGAATATTCCACCGCTTACAAAGTCTAAAGTAAGAAATTCATGATATAAAAGGCCTATTGCAGGAAAAAATAATACCAAAGAAGAGAAAAATAGCACGCCAAAGTAATAGCGTCCTGCAATCATTGATTCATTTGTTGAGTTGTAAGTAACCAGAGGGTATGTACTAATAGTTAGAAGCTCATAAAAGACAAATGTAGTGAGCAAGTCTCCAGAAAAAGCAATAAACATTGCACAGCCAATCGATATTGAAAAAAAGCATAGAAAACTTGAGTGATTGCTATCAGCATAGTTATTCTGCATATAACATATTGCATATATACTGGTCAGCACCCATAAAAACGATATTAATAAACTGAATATTACTCCGGTAGACTCTAGCTTTAAACTAATGTGCAAATTATTACCAAAATCCATGAGAATAAATTGAGAATGATCACCATATACCCAATATAAAGTGCACAGACACGTATACGTAAACAGAAGTACAGAAGAAGTGACAGTAATACTATTGTTCACTCCGGGCCATTTACCAGTAAAAAAAATAACTAACGCACTTAAAAGTGGAATCAACGCAGTAATTAATAAATAATTCTCAGTAATTGAAAATGGTAAGGAAAGAGACGTTAAAACACAGTCCATTAAATAATTCATCTTTTTGTTTGGGTAAAGCTAGAATTATACTAAAATCATAGAAAAACCGCTATGTTTTTTTTGCAAACTAGTCGTTTGTGTATGCTATAGCTATACTGCGATTCATTCCACAACTGTACGAACATTTGTTTTTGTTAAACACAACAAAGATGTCATCCCAGTGCCCTGACTACTTGGATCCAGGAAAGTTTGCTTGTGAGCAAGCAAACTAGCATAGAAAAACGTTTTCGATGAGATTGCAGAAAACCAGTGTCTGGGCACTGGGATGACAAAGGAGGACAGTGTCAAGCACTGACCATTTGCTGTGCAGTTTACCTTTAAAAATGAATGTTCATACAGTAAGCCATAAGATGACAAAAGAGTAAACTTTATCTGTGTGAGCTATAGACGCAAATTACAACAAATGCAGTAGCGTAATCTCCATCGTCACTTAAAGAAAGATGAATTTTGGAGATAAAATCCTTGCTAACGGTAAGATATGGCTTGCCTCTTACATCATTGTATATTTCTATATCTTTCATTGTAATACCCTGACCACTACCTCGTGCTTTAACAAAAGCTTCTTTTGCTGCAAAGCGTTTAGCAAAATACCTTGCTCGCATTTCTTGACTATTATACTTTCTACTTAGCTCTATTTCCTTTTCAGTGTAGATTCTATTGAGAAATTTTTCCCCGTATTTTTGTAATATTCTCAATATTCTTGGTATATATACTATGTCAGTGCCGATACCGTGTATCATTTTGCGCTAAAGTGATTTATTGCTTCCTCAATCTGCATTTCCTTTACCTCTCCAGTTGCTCTATTTTTTACTTCAACTATATTTTCACTTACTGCTTTCTTTCCGACAATTATTTGCCACGGCAAGCCTATCAGATCCATTCTAGAAAATTTTACTCCTACACTCCCTTCCGTATCATCGTAAAGCACTTCATCGCTCTTCAAAGCTTTGTATATTTTATCTGCAGCCTCCGTTACTTTCGTTTGTAAATTGATTAAACCAATTCTGAAAGGAGCTACCTCCTCCGGCCAGATAATTCCCTTATCATCATGAAAAGCTTCTATTATCGCACCAACAAGTCTTGAAACCCCAATGCCATACGAACCCATATGTATATTGACATTTTTTCCATCTTGAGAAGTAACACTTGCCTTCATAGGCTTTGAATATTTGTCGCCAAAATAAAAAATATGCCCTATTTCAATACCTTTACTAACATTTAACTGCTCTTGTGATATAGGGCAAGTCTCAGGATCATGCATATCATCTGCAACTGCGTATATACTCTTTAAACTTTCAATATCTTCACTCTCTAGTAGTTCAGAAAATTTATTGTCATAATATAAAGTGCTCTCACCAGTGTTTGCCAATATATGAAACTCGTGGCTCAAATTTCCTCCAATTGGCCCCGTATCAGCTCGAACTCCAATTGGAGTAAATCCCATGCGTTTGAAGATTTTTATGTAAGTTTTGTACATCAAATTATATGAATTCAGTGCATCTTCGTAATCTACATCAAAACTGTATGCATCCTTCATCAAAAATTCCCTGCCCCTCATAACACCATAACGTGGTCTTACCTCATCACGGAATTTCCATTGAATTTGGTATAAACAAAGTGGCAAATCTTTGTAACTTTTTACCACATCTCTAATTAAATCAGTTGCTATCTCCTCATGCGTTGGACCAAAAAGCATATCTTCCTCATGCCTATCCTTTATGCGTAGCATTTCCTTACCGTAATCATCGTAACGCCCTGATTCTCGCCAAAGACTTGCTGGTTGCACACAAGGCATTAATGCTTCAATAGCACCGGATTTGTTCATTTCATCTCTGATAATATCTTCAATATTCTTAAGCACTAAGAGACCAAGTGGTAACCACGTATAGATGCCAGATGCTATCTGCTTTATTAAACCTGCACGCAAAGAATATTGATGGGAGATAATTTTAGCATGGGCAGGCTTTTCCTTTAGAGTTGGCAGGTAATATTTGGATAAGCGCATATAATAGATCTGATTGTATTAAGTAATCTTAATACAATCAGACCTGTAGGTAAACTTATTTTGAAAAGGAAGGGAAGTGCATGGCTGACCATTTCATAGTTATCATAGTCCTTGTACAACATTTTCCTTTTGGCATCGCAACGCTTTTCCACCAAACTGTGCTATGCGATCCTCAACAGAAAGAGGAGGTGAATCTTGCACCTCATTATCCACTGAGTCAACATTATTTACTTGTGGTGAATCAACACACGAACTTGGCGGTACCGGTGACTCCTCTTCACTATCTGAGAATTGCATGACTGCTGCTCTCTCCTTAAGTCTCTTTGTCCAATCTGAATCATTATCATCCGACTTCTTTCTCTCTGCTTGCTCCCTATCTATTCTTGCAGCAAACTCTTCTGGTGTTTCTTTTTTGTCAGTGCCCCCACTACTTTCTAATTTTGCTTTCAATTCATTTGTAAAATTTTGTTGCTGCCCACTCTTTTTAACGTAGTACCTCCTCTTATCTGTTCAAACAGAGTAGAATGATTATTATTCTCAGGTTCACCAGCCTTCTTCGGTGCATCATTCTTAGGTTGCTCCGTACGCTTGGAAGCTGTAAAAAAATGCGGAGGCGGAGGTGGTAGTGCAGCATCTTGTGGCAATGGAGGAGGTGGCGGCGGTGGACTTGGATTTGGTTGTGTTCCAAACGTTACTGGAGGTGATTGAGGAGTAGGTACATTTGATTTATTCTCCAGATTAGTACAATTTTTACACACAAATTTTTGTGGTTCTTGAGATGGAGTATGGCCGAATTTCTGTCCATTAAGACCTACTTCTTTCTTATTATCATCTCTAGAAATAGCCAGTTTAACAAGATATGTCACTGAAATAAGTGCAACAACCGTAGAAACAGCAAAAATTGCTAAAGGAACTGCTGCAATAGGACCAGAACCAGAAACTGCTATAATAACATAAGGAAGATATTGACCAGATATGAAACTAAATATAGATAATAATGAAACAGCAATTAAAGGTTTCCATATAGTCTGCTTAGTTTTAGTAAGCTCCTGACTATCTTTTAGCAATGAAGAATTATTGGATATCATCATTTCTTTGCCTCACTTGTTAACGATAATTTAATAATAACCCAATTAATAATTTCTGTCAATAATTAATTATGAAAAACAAAGTTGCAATTTGAATAGATAAGCTATAAGTAATATACGACCAGCAATAGCCATACAATAGACTTCTTGTATAACCCACACTAAGTAGAAAAAAGGTGTCATCCAAGTAGCTGACACTGCTCTCCTTTGTCATTCCAGTGCTTGACACTGGAATGACACCGAAGGGGCTACTGCCGTCTTGGATGGAAACCAGTGTCAGAACTAGTTAACCATGGGGCTTCTTTTGCCTTTTTTCCATTTGGTAAATTTCTTAAATATTTATGGCTAACATGAAGCTAAGTACGAACTTTGTTAAACATAACAAATGGTGCCATTCCAGTGCTCCTTTTTTTGTCATCCCAGTGCTTGACACTGGGATCCAGTTTTCCATATAATCTCATCGAAAATGTTGTAACCACTTTCTGTGCTAGTTTGCTTGCTTACAAGCAAACTTTCCTGGATCCCAGTGTCTGGGCACTGGGATGACATCATAGGGACACTGGGATTACACCCTGACAATCGTCATCCAGCTACTTGTTAGCGGCTAAGAGATACCGCGAATGAATCGCGGTATGACGGTTCGTGGCGGCATGACGATAACCTCGTCTCACTGCCATTAAGTTAAGGAAAAAAGATAGATTTTATGGGATAATGATGTATACCAATAAGTTTAAAGGTAGTATGAGTAAAAAAGGCAGTAATAAAATTTATTCAAAATGAATTGGCAAGTCTAGAATTTATAGAATCCCATAAATCATCTTCAAAAGATTTTATGAGAAAGAGGAAGTTATCTTTTATTGACATATTTATCTTAATTTTAAGAAAAAGTGTAAAGTCGCTGCAAGTAATACTAAACGAATTTATTTTATATAGGAAAAAAGACTATACCGTTACTGCTAGTGCTTTTAGTCAAGCAAGAAAAAAAATGAAACACAGTGCATTTTCAGAAATTAACGAAGGTGTGGTTTCCTTGTACTACCAAGACCAAAAATTTAAAACTTGTTTTGGCTTTAGAGTGTTAGCTCTTGATGCCTCCAAAATCATTTTACCAACAAGCGTTGAAATAAAAAATGAATTTGGCTCAAGAAAAATACGTAACCAAAAACCAAAAGATTTAGGTGATTATGCAAGTGCAACCTTTGCGGTTTGTTAAGATGTGCTAAATAATGTTGCCATAAGGTCAGTGTTAGATAGAGGTAACACTCATGAAATTAACTTAGCAGATGGAATGCTTAAAGTTGTAAATACTAATGACTTACTGATTTGTATATTTATCTTATAAATTTCTTTCTAGCCTTACAAAAAGAAAAATTGCTTATGTCATTCGATGTCCCAGATCATCTTTTAATGAAGTGAATGCTATGTTTGAAGAAAAAAGCCCATCTAGTGTTGAGGTTACCATATGTGCTCAGCGTAAGATAAAACAAGAAAATAGTGGAATAACGCTTCAAAGTGGTACTGCCATCTGGTGAAATTGAAGTGTTAGCTACATCATTAATGGATGAACAAAAGTTTCAAACTGGAGGATTTAAGGAGTTATATTTTTTACGCTGGGGAGTTGAGACATTTTTTGCAAAACTCAAAGGAAGACTAAGTCTAGAAAATTTTACAGGAAAAAGTGTTGAGTCTGTTAAACAGGATTTTTGGTCAGCTATCTTTATTAGCAACCTAGAAAGTGTTATGACAGAAGATGTAGAAGAAGCGTTGAATATGGACTTAACCGATGATAAGCTTAAGAGGAGCATTAACAAATCTGTCTCATTTAACGCGATCAAAAACTTGGCTTTCGACATTTTTGCTACGGAATCAGATACTGACTGCATTATGGATCAATTATCAAAGCTATTTTTGATGAACACTTTGGCGGTAAGAAAGGGAAGGAAAGTTGATCGTCATAAGGTACCTTATCTTCGTTCGTTCAATTACCAAAAAAGGGTTAGAAAACACATATTTTGACTAGAGGTAGTATTCATATCTTCTGATAATAACTGGGTAGCTTATTGCCATAGCTCCTGTAAAATGACTTCTAAACAAACTATTTCTTAAGTAATTTACACTTCAGAGTTTATCTGCTTTAAAGTTTACTCTATTCTGTTTCAGTATTTGTCATAAATCCTTAATTATTTCTGACTTTTTAGTTCAGTTTTTAACCATTCTTTCCTTAACTTAATGGCAGTGAACCTCGTCATCCCGCTACTTGTTAGCGGGATCTCTTGTTAGCGGCTGAGATACCGCGAATGAATCGCGGTATGACGGTTCGCGGCGGTATGGACGTAGGAAAACCTTTCTTGGGTTAGCTATAGAGACTCTCATCTTTAGCGAGCTTCAAGGTAATTGGTTGCTATTTGCGAAAATATTCGCATAATTTAAGTAACATTACTTAATAAAAATTAACTATGGAGCTTAATAAGATTGCAGCATCGATTTTACTTTCTGGGCTAATCATTATGATAGTTAGTAATGTAGTTGATATGCTTTACAGTCCAGAAGAATATAAGATTGAACACCAAACGATAGTAGCTGCTGGCAGCAATGAGTTCCAGCAAAAAATCGAGCAAGTGGCGCTTGATATTGGAGCGCTCATGCAGAATGCTAGCTTTGAGAAAGGTAAATCAGCAGCAAAAAAATGTATAGCCTGCCATAGTTTTGAGAAAGGTGGAATGAATAAAGTAGGACCAAACTTATGGAACATAGTTGGAAATAAAAAGGCCCATCTTGGTAACTCATTCAATTACTCAAAAGCAGTGCTTGAAAGAGGTGGAAAATGGGGGTATGAGGAGCTATTTGCCTTTTTAAAGAACCCAAAAGCCTATATAAAAGGTACACGTATGGCATTTGCAGGTATTTCCAATCCACAAGAAATTGCAGATCTAGTTAGTTATTTGCATCAATTGAGTGATAGCCCGGTTGCTTTGCCAAAGTAGTATGGATTATTGTAAATTGTTTGATGGAAATAATGGTCACATAGCATATCGAAAGCTACAAGGAAAGAAAGCCTCTGTAGTTTTTTTCGGTGGATTTGCATCCAATATGGATGGAACTAAAGCAACTGCTATTTACAAATTTTGCCAAGAAAATGACGTAGCACTTGTGCTATTTGATTATTTTGGTCACGGTCATTCAAGTGGTAATTTTATTGATTACACGATAAGTGATTGGCAAAAAAATTGTGCTAAAGTAATGAGTGAATTAACTAGCGATAAACAAATAATTATAGGTTCAAGTATGGGAGGATGGCTGATGTTGCTCACTGCCCTTCAATTTCCAGAAAAAATTGCAGCACTAATTGGTATATCGTCTGCTCCCGATTTTACTGAAGATTTGATATTCAAGCAATTGTCAGGCAAGCAAAAAGAAGAACTAGATTCTAAAGGTGTAATAGATTTTACTTCAGAGCATTGTACATACAAAATAACTAAAAATTTGATCGCAGATGGCAGAAAGAACCTTCTTTTAAACAAAAAGACAATAGATATAAACTGTCCTGTGCGCTTGCTGCATAGCATTAATGATAAAGATGTTCCTTATCAAACTTCATTGAATTTAGCTGAAAAAATTAAGTCAACCGATGTTGAAGTACACTTAATAAAATCAGCAGAGCACAATATGTCTGACAATCATTCACTGGAAGTTTTATTTAAGACCATTAGAGAATTTTGTAACCAGACTGCATTCTGTGATTTTTAGCAAAACACGATTTTTCATTTGAGCTTTCTTCAACTTAAAATAAATACAGAAAATTGCTGCCTATAGCTAAACTGACTTAGATTTACCGACAATTTGAAAAACCGTCATCCCGCTACGTGTTAGCGGCTGAGATACCGCGGCGGTATGACGGTTCGCACCATCACACTTTGGAACCTTACAGATATTGAGCAAATCCGATAATATCCTTGATTTCTTTTATATTATGGGTTGCAATTTCTGCTGCTTTCTTTGTGCCTTTTTTTAATATTTCATGTAAATGGAATTGGTCTTTTAAAAGATCATTCATTTTCTCACGTATGGGTGATATAACACTGATAATTAAATCAGCTAACTCTTTTTTGAAGTGCTTCATGTCATGTTTGTTCACTTCTTCACATACTTTTTTCACATTTACATTACTAAGCACTGAATAAATGTTTATCAAATTGCTTATTTCTGGTCGGCACTCTAAAGTAGCAAAGCCTAGAATTGAATCTGTTTTTGCTTTTTCTATTTTTTTGACAATTAAGTCATCCGTATCATCAAGGTTAATGCACGAATGTTCTGAAGGATCAGATTTACTCATCTTGCTTGTACCATCTCTTAAGCTCATTATCCTTGATGTGCAATCCAAAGTTAAGATTTCAGGTACGATGAAATGATCCAGCTTATAATGATTGTTAAAAGCTGATGCAATATCACGTGCAAGCTCCAAATGCTGTTTTTGATCATCACCAACAGGAACGTATTTAGTTTGATACAACAATATATCTGCAGCCATAAGTACTGGATAACTATATAATCCAAGAGAGGCTTTTTGTTTATCGCTGCCAGCTTTATCTTTAAATTGAGTCATGCGATTAAGCCAACCAATTGGTGTATAGCACCCAAGCAGCCAGCCCAGTTCTGCATGACCACTAACTGTGGACTGATTAAAAATAATGGACTTTTCTGGATCTATTCCACATGCAATATAAGCTGCTGCTGTTTTGAAAATATTACTTTTTAATTCACTTGCGGGAAGCTTATTTGCTGTGATTGCATGTAGGTCGACAATACAAAAAAGAGATTTGTATTTATCCTGTAAGTCTATCCACTGTTTGATTGCACCAAGATAATTACCTAAATGTAGTACGCCACTTGGCTGGATACCTGAAAAGACAATACTTGTCATTATACATTTACCTCATGCTAATCGTTTCCACAATCAGCAGATTTCTTAGAAAGAATAACCATTGCAGGGCGGAGCAACCTATTTTTGATAGTATAACCAGTTTGTAGTACCTCTACAATGGTGCCAGGCTCTTTTTCATTGTCTTCTCTTTCCACAACAGCTTGGTGTAAATTACTATCAAAAAGCTCACCAAGTGGGTCTACTTCCTCTATTCCATGTTTTTTTAGATCATTTATAATTTTTTGATAAGCTACTTTAATCCCCTCATGAACAGGATCACCGTCTTTCAAAATTTCCATTACTCTTTTTAAATTGTCGCACGAGTCGATCATATCACGTGCAAGTTTTGTGACTGCGTAGTCACTTGCATCGCTAATTTGCTTTTGCATTATACGTTTGACGTTTTCATTATCTGCAACAGCACGGCGTAAATGATCTTCAAGCTGAACTGCACGTTCTTTTAATGTATTGAGATCTTCATTTAAATCATCAGTTTGCTTATGGTTATCACTTTGTTGGTCGTCACCTTTCTGCCTACTTACCATATCAGCAAACTTCTTCTTTTTCTCCTTACTGCTATCTGACATATCATTACCCTTAAGAATCTAATAAATATATAACAATTAATCTGAAAATATCAAGCGCCAGCTACATTCGTCTTTCTATGCTCGCATTTAAAAAGTTAATTAAAGTAGTTTTATAAAAAGAATCAGAAAAAGTACTAATATCATTTTGTGCTATATTAATGTAGTGTCTAGCTTTTTCCATAGAAAGCTGAATGGCATTATGGTGATTAATATAGTGTAATGCTTGGTCAAAATTGTGTCTAGCTGAAGAAAAGCATTTTTTCCAGAATTTTTGCTCTGCTGGACTGCCCTTTTCGTATGCTATAATAGCAGGTAAGGTGACTTTACCTTCGAAAAAGTCTTTTCCGACTTGCTTTCCAGAAGTGCCTTGATTAGCAGTATAATCGAGCATATCATCAACTATTTGAAATGCCATACCAAAATTAAAACCAAAATTCTTTAGCCTCTCTGTTTCGTCATTTGTTGCACCAGATACTGTTGATGCAGCTTCACAGCATGCAGAAAATAAAGATGCTGTCTTTTCTCCAATGATATCAAAATAATTTTCCCTGACTGTGTGGGGGTCAAAGCGTGCTGTCATCTGCTTTATTTCACCCTTCACAAGTAAATGCGATGCTTTAGATAAAATAGAGAGAATATTTAAATTTCCACACTCTATAAGCCATCTAAATGCTAGAGTCAACAATAGATCACCAACTAAAATGCTTGATTTATTCCCCCAAATCTTATTCGCTGTTTTAACTCCATGGCGTGCCTCACTTTCATCGAGCACATCATCATGAAGTAAAGTAGCATTGTGTATAAACTCTACCGATGCAGCAACGTTGATCCTATTCTCCCCAGAATAGTTTAGCATTTTACATATAATAAAAACTAGTTTAGGCCTTATTTTTTTCCCACCTGACCTAACAAGATGAGATATAATATCAGTAGCAAGCTTAGCATCTTCATCATTGACATTTTTGAAGACAAAGTCATTCATAGCTGACAAATCAGAAGATACAATATCGTCTAATTTATCGCTGTTTGTTAAATCAGTATTTAGCATTTTAAGAGACTTATGCCTCTTGCCCTTGTGCTTTCTCGTTCTCTACTTTCTTCTTTTCTGTTTTCTTTGGTTCTGTTTCTAAAGTTACTATGCCTTTTTTGATAAACCACAGTACTCTTTCAGTTGCCTGCGCGCCTACACTTAGCCAATGTTTTAATCTATCAGCTTTCACCACAACACGATTTTTATTGTCTTTTGGTAACATTGGATCATATTGTCCTATTTTCTCAATAAAACGCCCATCTCTTGGTGCTCGTGAATCAGCTACAACTATCCTATAAAAAGGGCGTTTCTTTGCGCCAAACCTCGCCAACCTTATTTTAACTGCCATGTTAACCTTTATTCATATATTAGCCACAATTTTATACAATGAGCCGTTTTAAGTCAAATGAATTATACAGCTTTTGCACCTTATAATATAATTACCAATAATGTAGGGCAGTGCCGGGCGCACAGCTATACGAACATTCATTTTTGAAGGTAAATTGCACAGCAAATGGTGTCATTCCAGTGCTTGACACTGGAATCCAGCCTTTTTTTAATCATTAAAACGTTGTATTTTAACATAAAACGGCTACTTTTATGCTTACCAACTTAATAAAATTCCTGGATCCCAGTGTCTGGGCACTGGGATGACATCCTTTCTAGTGAAGATTGCTCTCAAATCGCAATGTTCGTACAGTTGTGTGTCTGGGCACTGGATGCGTTTGAAGCAGCTTATAAGATTTTTGATTATATATCATCAAGTATAGCGTGATTAACTTCGACTTTATACTTTGATTCCAGATAGCTAATTAATTGCTCTTTTAGCGATATCATCACACGTTTTCCGGTGTCAAGCGTGTTTAATTTGCCATTTGATGAATGCATTTCTTTTAGAACACCTATTATAATTTCATTATTGTATTGAATAGGATCTGTCACTGAACCAGTTGTTTTCATATTGAAAATCTCTTCTACAAAAGAAAAGGGGTAGTTTTGTTGATCCACTTTATTGCGGTGCATCTGCTGACCTTTAACTAATTCCACACCTTGAATTTCTTCCAAATCTGTTTTTTCTCTTAGTTGAACTGCAACCTCTTGCCCGAATTTAAACATTCTTTCTTTTATAAACTCACTACGCCAAAGCTCTACCGCTAATGCCTTGCCTTCTTCAAAACTTTGCAATTTGGGTGGAAAGATATCGACGATTTTTACACTAACAACGGCGTCCCCAACACCCTTAAAATAACCTTTCTGATCCTTTTCTCGCGAAAAAATGAAAGAAATCAAATCACCAGAATCTCCTACGTTATTACCGCTTTGATCTTTTCCACTCGCATCTACTGGACCAATAGTTTGTATAGGTAAATTATATTCACTCAATATTTCTTCAATTTCTGAACCATTGTATATCTTATAGTTCACTTGGTTTATGAAATCATTGACTCTTTCAAAAGACTTTTGGTTAGTTAGAACTGACTTTATGTCTTTTTTTAAATCAACTAAGTCTTCATCAGAGATTTGATGCGCACTTTCCACTTTTACTATGTGCCAACCAAAACTGCTTGCTAAAACTTCACTTACTTCACCTACTTTAAGAGCAAATACCTTCTCTCTCACGTCTTCTGGTAAAAAATCCTTAGTTATATTATTTACTCTAGTTTCCTCAAGTTTTGCTTTGCCAAACTCTTCTACTATCTGTTCAAAGCTTGTTTTACCCTCCTCAAATGCTCTTCTTGCTGTCTCAGCTTCTTCTTTGGTAGAAAATATTGCATTGAATATATCTCTTTGATTTTTAAGTTCTTGTTGTTCTATTATACCATCAACTTCTTCATCTGAGATCTTGATTTGATCTTCAAAATACTTTTGGCCTAGGGAAATATATTGCGCAGTTCGATACTCAGGATAATAAAAATGGGATTTATTTCTTTCGTACAAATCAAGTAAGGCTTGATCATCTGGTTCAGGAATGTTTGTAACTGCATCTTCAGTTATTTTAACAATATCAACTACTCTAGTTTGGTAGCGACTTTTGTATATCTGCTCATCAATTTTCTCGCCAAAAGTTACTGGATAATTATCTTTAAATAATGAAGTCATGAACATCATTGCAGGCAGGACTTTCTCTAGCTTTGCTATATACTCTTTCTCTGTCATATGCAGGTCATTTAGCGTTTCATAGAATTTATTTTTGTCAAATTCACCTTTATCATTTTGAAAGTATTTGGTGTTTTTAATATGGTTTTTTATAGATTCTTCTCCAACTGTCAACCCCAGCTCACTAGTTAGGTTAAACAATAGTTTTTGCTCTATAAGTGCGTTAAGCAAATCATATTTCAGCTTTTTTACTTGTTCTCTACTCGCATCAGATCCAGAAATTTGTTTTCCATAATTTTGATATAGCGACTTATACTCATCTGACGTTATAACTTCTTTTCCAACCCTAGCTACCTCTTCTTTTTCATCATCACCTGATAAAAGGTTGCCAATTCCCATGAAGATTAACAAGCAAGCTAAAAGGACAACGGTTACTTTAGTGAAAAAATTTTTAACATTCATTTTAAACCCAGTTAATTAATGATTAATTATAGAATAGTGATAATTTAATGCTTGTAAACCTGTTGCTTTATTAGCTAATATATATAATATTACAATATATTAACTTAAAATTTAACTCTCTAATCTTAAATAGGAACATATGTTTAACTGAGTTATACTATACCTTAGGAAGGGGAAATATTTTGTTTGAAATATGCTTAAAGGTAAGCGCATTTAATTAACTTAAGAGGTGGGAAGTGACAAACAAAAAGTTATTGAATGACAAAATTAATGCTTTTTTAGTTTTAATAGTTTATATTTTAGCTCTGTATAACAGTAAGGGATACTTTAAATGGGAGATGCTTTTTTGATGTCAATGGAATCTTCTAAGGGCAATAACGATAGAAATAAACAGTTTCTAGTGCAAATAGCTGCTTGGTTAGTAGACAACACTGGTTTAACTTTTAATCAAATAGCACAATGTTGCAGATTGGCCCTTGAAGAAGTACAAGACATAGCTGATGAGGAAATAGAAGTAGAAAAATATAACCCTATTATTTCTGGAATAATTACTGAAAAAGAAATCGATGATTGCAAAAAAAATCCAAATCGTGTACCAAATTTGATTATAAAAAATATAAAAAAAAGGAGTAAAGCGATTGGTAGCATTCTTGGCTTTGCCTCTACGGCAAGACGTAGAGATAAACCTGATGCGATTTATTATTTAGTAAAAAAATTTCCTATCTTGGACAATAACGTTATAGCTAAATTAATTAGTACAACAAATTACACAGTTGAGCAGGTAAGAGATGGATCTCATCATAACATGCAAAATATAAAACCCCAAGATCCTGTACTACTCGGCTTATGTAGTCAAGAAAATTTAGAAGCAGAAGTGGAAAAAGCAAAAGTAGAAGAGGAGAAGCAAGAAAGGTTAAAAAAATATAAAGAATAGCTATTGAAAATCCTCAAATTTTTGTGTTTTGTTAACATTAAATTAACTTGACTTGCTAGTGTTTATTAGTATAATGTAAGTAAAGTACGGGGTTTAATGATAATTAAGCTTAATACGCACTGAAACTAACTCAGCCTAATTTATTATCTTATAGTCACATTTTAGGTTAGTAAGCATCAATTAAAATTTTTGGAGGATTATGACAACAATCAATGAAGATGTTTTGGCAAAAGGAAAGGTTACAGCTCAACCTGAAAAAAGTGAGCAAATTTACAATAACGATACAGTAAAACAGATGGTCAATGAAGGTACTGAGAAAAACAGAAAAACATTAGATCTGAGCGAATTAAAAGAGAAAACAGCAGAAGAATTGTTAGAGTTAGCTGAAGAAAGAAAAATTTCAACTAACGGTAAAAGCAATGGTAGAATGCTAAAGCAGGAAATAATATTCAGCTTAATGAAAAAAATGAGCGAAGAAGGAGGCATAACCACAGGGAGTGGAATAGTGGAAATATTGCCTGATGGTTTTGGTTTCTTACGTTCAGCAAGTGCAAATTATGCCCCAAGTACCGATGATGTTTATATTTCTAACGGGCAAATAAAGAAGTTTAATTTACGTACAGGAGATATGGCATATGGAGAAATAAGGCCACCTGGTGATAAAGAGAGATATTTTACTTTAACTAAGGTTCAAAGTATAAACTCTACTGAAGTAAGTGAATTAAGAAAGTACGTACATTTTGATAATTTGCTTCCTCTTTATCCTGAGGAAAGCATAGTACTTGAGTGTAATAATGGTGATGATAAAAAAGGCTTAAGCATGCGTGCTATAGATATAGTAGCTCCTCTTGGAAAAGGGCAAAGAGCGTTAGTAGTTGCTCCACCTCGCACAGGAAAAACTGTATTGCTTCAGCAAATGGCTAACTCTATAGCTATAAATCACCCTGAAGTAGAATTAATAGTGTTACTTATAGATGAAAGACCTGAAGAAGTAACAGATATGATACGTTCTGTAAAAGGTGAGGTAGTAAGTTCTACATTCGATGAGCCTGCTTACCGTCACGTACAGCTTGCTGAAATAGTAATAGAAAAAGCTAAAAGAATGGTTGAGCATAAAAAAGATGTGGTAATTCTACTTGACAATATTACTAGACTTGCACGTGCTTATAATGCGGTTATTCCTTCGTCTGGGAAAGTTCTAACTGGTGGTGTAGATTCAAACGCACTGCAGAGACCAAAACGCTTTTTTGGAGCAGCTCGTAATATTGAGAATGGGGGTTCTTTAACTATAATCGCCACAGCTCTTATAGAGACTGGTTCAAAAATGGATGAAGTTATTTTTGAAGAGTTTAAAGGTACAGGAAATGCTGAGATCATACTTGATAGAAAACTTTCTGATAAACGTATATTTCCAGCTATTGATATTACAAAATCCGGAACAAGGAAGGAAGAGCTATTAGTTGATAAGGCTATACTAAATAAAATATGGGTGGTGCGTAGGATACTCAATCCTATGGGACCCGTTGAAGCAATGGAATTTTTACGTGACAAACTACTTTTAACAAAGAGCAATGCTGACTTTTTTAACTCCATGAATCACTAAAAGTAAGCCAGTTATGATGGATATGCTGAGCAAAAAGTAAAACGCTCTTATAGCTAAAATAATTTGGATTTACCAAAATATATTTATAGTTAAGTTGGCAATTTACCTTAAGTTAGCGCGTGACACTGGAATGACACCCTTGGTGGCAGACAGCTAAAGGAAAATATCAACTAGGTTTATAATCTATCACTACCGTGTTTGCAATTTTGTCGTGAAAAGCTTGTTTATGTTCATCACCTACTGCACATACTAAAACTAAGATTAGTATAGCTAAGAATAAAATGGGATTACAAAGTGATATGCAATAAATTATAAAAAGAGCTATAGTCCTTTTCATTGCTTGCATTGTAGTGATTGACTCAAATGTATCTTTGTCTTTTACACGCATGCTAAATAACAAGTGTCCTGGAGTGCCGCCAAATTTTACTAGCATGAATATATGAAATATACATGGTATCATTAAAAATAAAGAAAATACAATCGTGGTGATTACAATTATTGCACCCATGATCCCTTGTATTGCGTGTGTAAGTGAGAAATCCACCGCCATTAAACCAAATGGTATTGCGATAAATAAAATACAATCAACTATAAATGCTAGAGTACGTCTTGTCATCGTTGAGTAGTTTACTTTTTTATCCATGTACTACCTATAAAGAAAAATATCAACTAGATTTATAGTCTATCACTACTGTTTTTGCAATTTTATCGTAAAAAGTCTGTTTGCGTTGATCAAATACTGCAAACAAAAATAAAATTAGCACAATTAAAAGATATAGAAAAGTATAACCATGATAATGCAGATGAAGCAAAAAGCGAAAAATAATCCAGATGCTTCCCTGAGAAATACATCTTATTGTTGCTTGCATAAGGGTAACATTTGTAAATGTATTAGCATCTTTAATATGCATACCACACAATAGTTTTCCTGGGGTACCACCAAGTTTTGTTACCATTAATATTTTGGATATTGTTAGTACTAATGTTGCGACCACTGTAGAAACTATAAATGGTATTTCTGTTGCTAGTTGTGCAAGTTCCTGAAAAGAGTCTTTATCTTGATCTTGTAATGATACGATGAATACACCATAGATAAAACCGAAGATAAAATGAGGGGAAAATATGATGAGGTCAAGTATTTCTGCTACAATACGCCTTGTAAATCCTACATAATTTACTTTAACATTTATTTCAGTATTCATAACCCACCTATATTTCATAATATCATCATATGATATAAAAATACGTTATTAAATAACCGTAAATATACTAACTTGGGTAATATTAGCTACTTGTGCCACTCTATTATTTAAATTAATATTAAATCATTTATAACTAGGGAAGTTATGTCAACACTAATCACAGTTGCATATGGCGACGGTATCGGACCAGAAATCATGGAAGCGGTGCTGTCGATATTGCGCGAAGCAGAAGCGGAAATCTCAATAGATATTATTGAAATAGGGGAGCGTGTTTACAGTAAAGAATGGTCTCACGGAATTTCTCCAAGTGGTTGGGAATCAATTGAAAGGACAAAAATATTATTAAAATCTCCGACAACAACTCCTCAAGGTAAAGGGCACAAAAGCTTAAACGTTGCACTCAGAAAAAATCTAGGGTTGTATGCAAATATCAGACCATGCATTTCATATCGTCCTGTTATAGAAAATAAATTCGATAAGTTTGATATCGTAGTGATACGTGAAAATGAAGAGGACGTTTACACCGGAATAGAGCATAGGCTCACTGGTGACTCTTACCAATGCACTAAAATTATTACTAGATCTGGCTCAGAGAAGATATGCAGGTACGCTTTTGAATATGCAAAAAAACACAACAGAAAAAAAGTAACTTGCCTGACTAAAGATAACATCATGAAAATGACTGACGGAACTTTCCATGCCGCGTTTGATCGCATTGCAAAGGAATACCCAGATATAAAGGCAGAACATTATATAGTTGATATTGGAATGGCGCGTGTTGCAACAGAACCGGAGAATTTTGATGTTATAGTAACCGAGAACTTATATGGCGACATATTATCAGATATAGTCGCACAAACCTCTGGATCTGTGGGGCTTGCCGGAAGTAGCAACATCGGGAATGAATACGCAATGTTTGAAGCAGTGCACGGTTCTGCCCCTGATATTGCAGGAAAAAACATAGCCAATCCTTCTGGTCTTTTAAATGCTGCAGTGCATATGCTAATTTACATAGGTCAAGTGGGTACTGCAAAACTAATCTACGATGCATGGCTCAAGACTTTGGAGGATGGAATACACACTGCCGATTTATATAAGGAGAAAAGAAGTAAACAGAAAGTTGGTACAAAAGAATTTGCAGAAGCTGTTATAGACAATCTAGGAAAAAAACCGAAAACATTATCTGAGCTTATAATTGGCAGTGATCCAAATAGTAAAGTGGATAAAATACAGGATAATTATGAACAGGATTATAAGATTAAAAAACTAGTGGGTAGCGATATAACGCTTGCCTGGAGTAAGCCGGCTGACTTTGACCAAATAGTGAAGTTGTTTGAAACAAGTAATCCGCAGATTATAGCAATATATTCAAAAGGCCTTGCGATTTGGCCAGGAAGTTCAAAGTCTTCAAGTGACCAAATAACCTGCAGGTTCATTGCAAATAATGAAATTACAAATAGTGATGTGAATAACTTGCTAATCAAATTTGAGGAACATAATTTTGATGTGGTGAGAATGGATAAGTTGTATTTGTATGATGGGAAAGAGGGTTTCTTCTCTTAGTGGTTGCTTGATATTTTTATGCTTGTGTGAAACATTAAATATATTATACTAATAGTATCGTGTATTTATGTGAGGTGTAGTAATGAGTGAACATTTTAAGTTAACTAGTCAGGAGTTTTATGATAATAATGATCTGTTTAACGTACTAGAGATAAAAGCTGAACAAATTGTAGGTAAGGATTATCAAGCTCTTAGCAAGTTTCTGAAAAAACAATATAATAAATTGATACTTGTAAACCATCCTGACAAAGGTGGAGACAAAAATAGATTTGATCAGATTTATAAAGCTTATCAAGAGCTAAAAAAGTACATTGAACCTTTAGGTCAGGAAATCCTTGTGTTAAAGTCAGTGTTGGTGCTGAAAGTGATGGGCGTTTAACGGCAAGAGAGTTTCACTATAGGAGAAGTTTGTTTAATAAGCTAAAAATAAGTTTAGAGGAAGATGCTGTAGGTAAAGATTTTGATGGATTGATTTCTATACTAAAAAGAAATGACTATTCGTTTAAAAAAGATCTAGAAAAATGCATGAAACTCCAAGCTCAAATAAATAGGATTTTGCAAAATCCAAATTTAGATAATTTTAAGAAGAGTGTAGAAAGTACAAAATTAATGAAAGAGCTATATCAATATATAACAAAGCCAAGCATACAATTATATTACTCCTCTAGAAGAAAAGAGAAGCCTAGTTAAAGAAGATAAGAAAGCATTAGCGTTGAAATTTATAGAGCGTAAAAATGCTCTACTGCTTGTCCCAAAAATAAGTCTTCTGCCTTTAGCTCTATTAACTACAGTTACTATAGGTTGCTATTTTTCATGGTGGATCATAGGATTTAATATCATTGCTGGTAATGCCTCTCATTTATTAGTAAATTATTATATGAAAAAGTATAAAAATTCAGAAATTTCCACTGATGAATTCATGAGTAAAATAAACTATATCACGCTAGGCAATAAGCTTCTTATCAACTATCCTTTAGCTGCTTTTTCTGTTTATCTACTTACAACAAATTTCATTGCTAATAGATTAACTGTTGGTGGAACCATACTTGGTTCACTATTGTTATTGGCAGTATTAATTGAAATGTTAGCTCCTGTTTTCTCAAAAGGCTGTGAAATATATGCTGAAAAGCACACAAAAGATTTACTAGAAGAGGATCCAAGAGATAGGGTACAAAAGGAAACTGACCTGTGAGGATGGTATGATCCACGAAAACTGTTAATGCCAATTGTTATGCCTCTTATTAAAAAGTGTTTTGCGGAAGTGGTAAGCGAATTTGCTGAGAGAAATTTTGATGAAGTGAACACTAATGTGTCTGATGTTAATACTGAAGGACTATCTAAGCCTCAAGGAATTGAATTTGCACAGTAACCAGTGTAGTATAGGCTTTTAGCTCTATGCATGGACTCAAAAAAAGTAGAATTGATATTTGAAAAGTTTCAAGAATCAAATTCTGCACCAAAAATAGAGCTAAATTATATCAATCATTATACGCTTCTGGTCGCAATAGTTTTATCAGCACGGACGACCGATGTAAGCGTTAACAAAATTACAAGAGAACTTTTTAATATCGCTGATACGCCAGAAAAAATGCTGAATCTTGGGCAAAACGAGCTAAAAAAACGTGTAAATAGTATCGGTTTATATAATTCCAAAGCAAAAAATATAATCGGGCTCAGCAAAATATTGATTGAGAGGTACAATAGCAAAGTGCCTACTGATTTCGATGATTTGGTGTCTTTGCCGGGAGTGGGAAGAAAGAGCGCTAATGTGTTCTTAAATTCGGGGCTTGGCATTCCAACATTGGCAGTTGATACTCACGTTTTTAGAGTGAGCAATAGAATTGGGCTTGTGAAAGAAAAAGATGTGTTTAAAACAGAGCAATCTCTTTTAAATGTGGTTCCCAAAAAATACCTGCTTTATGCTCATCATTGGCTAGTTTTGCATGGTAGATATGTTTGCAAAGCACAGAAACCTTCGTGTGAAACGTGCATAATTCATGATTTATGTGAATTTGAGTGCAAAAGGTATAAAGTCTAGTATTTCTTCTTTTGTCATCCAAGTAGCTATAGAAACGAAAAAACTTACTTGACACATTTTGCTGGAATGACACCAGTTGTTATTCAGACAACAGTTATGCAAGAGATCTGATTACATCTAAGCTAACAATGGACCACTAGATATATTACTAACTACGTTGACCTGATTCAATATTTTATTAGTGGGATTGAAATAATTTTCTATAAATTCCTTATATATAGCTGTTAACTTGTGTATATCGTTTACTGATACGCATTCGTTTATCTGATGTGCAGTTTTGTTGATTATACCAAATTCAATCACTGGACAAACATCTTTGATAAACGCAGCGTCAGATGTGCCACCACTTGTGCTAAGTATAGCATCAATGTTGGTAACCTTACTTATTGCATCAAGCATAATATCAGTATTTCTATCGGGAGTAGAGAGGAAAACGTCCCTGCTGCTATGCATAGAAAGTTTATAATCGTTAGTTACACTGGAGCATATTTCATCAATCAGCTTATATAAGCCACCCGGTGTTTGTTCATTGTTATATCGAATGTTAAAACGTGTAGTTGCTGAGCCAGGTATTAGATTGCTAGTATTATTTCCAACATCGATAGTAGTAACTTCGCAATGTGAAGGCTGAAAATATTTATTACCATGATCAAAAGTAGTATTTTTTACCTTACTCAATATCGATATTACCTTATATATTGGATTGTCTGCTAGGTCTGGGTAGGCAACGTGCCCTTGTTTTCCATGGCAAATTAATTCAAATGTTACAGAACCTCTTCTGCCTATTTTTATGGTATCACCTAATTTCTCACTACTGGTTGGTTCGCCAACCACACAAAAATCTATCTTTTGCTGCTTATTTTTCATCCATTCCAAAACTGCCTTTGTTCCATATTCTTCCATGCTTTCTTCAGCACTGGTAATCAATGCACTTATTGAACCATTAAATTGAAACTTCTCTGCAATCAAATTTACCATAGCAGCAATAAATGCAGCTACTCCGCTTTTCATATCAGCGGCCCCTCTTCCATATAGCATTCCATCCCTCACTTCTGGTTTAAATGGACCAAATGCCCAATCTTTTAACTGACCCGGTGGTACAACATCAACGTGCCCAGCAAAGCACAAATTTGGTACTCCATTTATATATTTCGCATAAAGATTTTTAACTTTATCACCAAATTCTAAAATCTCACAATCAAAGCCGCTCTTCTTGAAGATTGTTGCTATATACTCTATTGCCCCGCTGTCTTCTGGTGTTATACTCTCAAAAGAGATCAATTTCCTAGTTAGCTCTACAGGGTCAATTTTCATGTCAATCTTAAAATACTTATACTGCTATATTGTAAACACTCTATGCACTATTTAAAACAAATATTACATCAAACCGAACAAACTTTTCTAAGGGAAGTAATAACAGATTACCACCTTGCTGATGATATCTATGAAATATGCACACAACACGGAAATGACATCTTTCTAGTTGCAGATGAAAATACAGCAAAACTTTTAAACAAAAACGTATTTAATAAAATTTCTCATTTAATTATTCCAACCCCACCTGCCATTCCAGTGTCACGCGCTGGGATGACATCAAGTAGAGAAATGACACCAAGCAGAGCTGCCTCTCTTGAAACCGTAAATCTAGTGAGAAACAAAGTAAAAGACAGTGACTTAATAGTTGCATTTGGTAGCGGCACCGTTAACGATATCTGCAAATATGCAAGCTACCTCGAGAAAAAAGATTATATATCCTTTCCAACAGCCGCTTCTATGAATGGATATACATCCGCAAATGCTTCAATATTAGTAAATGGATATAAAAAATCGTTCAAAGCACATCTTCCAAGAGCAATATATATAGATATAGACATACTTGCCAATGCGCCACTGCGCCTCACATTAAGCGGATTTGCAGATTTCATTTGTCGTTCAACAGTTCAGGCTGACTGGCTACTATCTCATTTGTTGCTTAGCACAGAATACAATGAATTACCTTTTACACTTGTTCACGATTTGGAGCAAATTTTGCTAAGAGAATATACGGCGCTTACTAAAAGAAGTGGAAAAGAGGTCCTATTACTTATGGAAGTTCTACTAATTTCAGGACTTGGAATGGTGATGTCAAAAGGCAGCTATTCTGCAAGCCAAGGAGAGCATATGATAGCTCACGCAATGGAAATGGTAACAAAAGATTATTCCTCACTACATGGTGAAAAAATTGCTGTCACAACGATTACTATGGCTAATTTACAGGAAAAGATATTATCAATACAAAACCCGATTATCAAACCGACCACTTTAGATGTAAAACATATAACTCAGTACTTTGATAATATCGAATTTGTAAGAACTTTTGAACAGAAGCAAATTATGCAGCAAAAAATCCAAGAGATTATTTGTAAAGAATGGCATAATATTTCCAGTTTAATTAAGCAAAATTTACTACCTGCAAAACACCTGCAAAAAATATTTGAAGATCTATCAATTCCACACTTACCAGAGCACCTCAGTTGGAATAAAGAACAATATTGTAAAGTGGTCGATCTTGCGTTTACAACAAGAGATAGATTCACCTTTCTTGACTTAGCTAACTGCATAGAAGAAAGTTAAGTTTTGTAGTGAAATTCTGTCATTTAAAGAGATCATAGGCCAAAAGCTAAACCCTTTTCACAATCTCTTATCCATTGTCTCCTCACCTGAGTGGATATACAACTCATTCCAAGTAACTGACACTGGGTTTCACCAATAGCACTGCTTTGCTAAACATAGTTTAGTTCGAGTGGCTGAGGAGGGACTTGAACCCCCGACCAAGAGATTATGATCCTCCTGCTCTACCAACTGAGCTACTCAGCCTAATTAAAAACCTTATTATACACACGATCTATATGTTTCGTATAATACTTCAAATCAAACAAAGATTCAAGTTTTTCCGAGTTAATAACCTTAAGTAAGGGTTTATCTTGTTTCAATTCGGCCAGAAAATCACTGTTGTTTTGTTTCACTTTCATTGCATTGCTCTGAACAATTTTATACGCCTCTTCCCTCGCCAAACCACTATTTACTAACTCAAGCAATACACGCTGTGAGAAAACTAAACCTTTTGAAGAATTTAAGTTCTTTTCAATGTTTTCCTTATTGATCACCAATTTATCTATCAAATCTGTTAATCGCACTAAAGCAAAATCCATTGTTATACAAGCATCAGGAGCAATGCATCTTTCCACAGACGAGTGTGATATATCACGTTCGTGCCACAATGCAACATTTTCTAACGCAGGAAAAACATAACTGCGTATTAAACGTGAGAGTCCAGTCAGATTTTCACTTAAAATAGGATTACATTTGTGTGGCATAGCAGAGCTTCCCTTCTGCCCAGTGGAAAAATGCTCAGAAATTTCGCCGATTTCAGTTCTTTGCAAATGACGAATTTCAACAGCAACATTTTCTATTGAACTTGCAATTACTCCCAAAACTGAAAAGAACATGGCATGTCTATCACGAGGAATGATTTGAGATGATATGGTTTCAGGTATGAGTCCCATTTCTTTCGCTACATATTCTTCAACAAACGGATCAACATTTGCAAAATTGCCTACTGCACCTGATATTTTACAAATTGAGATCTCTTTTTGCGCGCTCATTAATCTCTGATAATTGCGTTTAAATTCAGCATAAAATCTGGCAAATTTTATTCCAAGAGTTGTTGGTTCTGCATGCATTCCGTGACTGCGTCCAACACAAACAATATCTTTATAGTCCTCAGCTTTTTTTTTCAATGCTGCAAGTAAATTTTTTAGATTCTCGAGCAAAATATCACAGGACTCTTTCAGTTGCACCGCAAGGCATGTATCCAAAACATCAGAACTTGTCATTCCATAATGAAGATAACGAACATCAACTCCCGCTTTTTTAGCAATATATGTCAGAAAAGCTATAACATCATGTTTTACAATGGATTCAATTTCGTTGATACATTCAACATCAAATTCAATAGCACCAGAGAGGTTCTCAGCAATATTATTCGGAATCACTCCTAACTTTGCTTGAGCTTCACACGCTAATTTTTCTATTTTAAGCCATATATTAAATTTATTATTTTCCTCCCAAATGGAAGACATTTCTTTTCTGCTATAGCGGGGAATCATTCTTGATTTATTCCAATAATGGTGTCATTCCAGTGCGTGACACTGGAATCCAGATATAAAAGTATTTGCAAATTATTCAATGGACAACGGATTCTAGAAGCATAAAATAATGTCCATGATGAAATAAACTGGATCCCAGTGTCACGCACTGGGATGACATGAGGGAAGCACTGGGATGACACCAGCTTAGCCATGGCAGACATTTCTTTACGACTATAACAAGGGATCATCTTTGATCAGCTATCATCACCATCAGTAGCTTCTTTATTCGCATCTTGCTCTGCCTCTTGTTGCTCAGACTTCTGATTTTGCAATTTTACTTGCCTTAGCTCATTTGCATCTGTTTCGGATTTCACGACGTATATAGTAATTGGTACTACTACTTCACTATGTAATTCTACGTTTACTTGGTATTCACCCAAGTTTTTGATGCTTACTCCACCAAAAGATAAACTACGGTGATCTATCACATGTCCTTCTTGTAGTAAAATTTTCGCAATTTCACGTGTTGTTACAGAACCAAAAATTTTACCATCCTCTGAAGCTTGCTTTATTAATACCACAAACTTATCATGTAGTGACAACGCAAGCTCTTTTGCTACATTTAATCTTTTTATATTCTCTTCTTCCAGTAATAAACGTTGCTCCTCTAGCTTTGTTAAATTTTCCTTGGTAGCTTTCACCGCTTTTCTTTGTGGAAAAAGAAAATTACGTGCATAACCTGGTTTAACTTTGACAACTTCACCAAGCTTACCTAAAGTCCTTATATTTTCCTTTAAAATTATCAACATAAATTACCTAAATTTTTTTAGTACAGTAAGGAATAAGAGCTAAAAAACGTGCCCTTATGATCGCTAAGCGTAACTTCCTTTGTTTTTTTGCACATACGCCTGTTAATCTTCTAGGTAATATCCTACCATAGTCAGAGGTAAACTTGGATAATAAATCTATATTCTTATAATCTATGTCTTCATCTTTAGACGCAGCAAGAGGGCAAACTTTAGAACGCCTAAAGCCAGTCCTATTATTTACAGATACGTAAGAATTATTAAAACTATTTCGTCTTTTCATCATTATGCGCTTTGCTCCTCAATTTGTTTATTCATCATATGAGATTTACCTTCAAAAATTTTATCAACCTGCACAGGAAAGTGGCGAATAACGTTCTCATTAAGTTTCATTCTACGCATAAATTCATCCAGAATGCTTGCAGTAGAACTTATGCACATTATACAATAATGACCGCTCTTCATTTTATTTTTGTGATATGCAAAATCCAAAAGACCCCAATGTTCATACTTGATTAATCCTGATGCTTCAATGTTTTTCAAAAGCATTTCCAACGCTTTGCTCGATTGAGTTGGACCGTTTATTCTAAAATCTTTCAAAATATCTTGAAAAATCTTTATTAGATGTTCTGAAATATTTCTCTTCAAAGCATTTACTGCGTTATGGATAAACGCACTTTTAGTACTGCCTCCTAGAAATTTTGTAAAATCTTGCGTTATTCCTAAATCTTTTAGGTCATCTTTCAACTCTTTATCGATTTTTGACTTCACTTCTTTCAAATTTGAAAGATCTTCTTCTAATTCAACCCATAAAATTTTTGTAAGATCTTCCAAGAAATCAGAGTAAGCAACTAGACTTTCTTTAATGTCCTCAGCACGCACTTCTAACTCTTGTTTTGTAAGCTTGTCATTTCCTTTTTTCAGAATATCCCTGATTTGCTGGAACATAATATCTGCTTTAATATTTTTCAATGAAACAGCTAGCTCTTGGACCATCTCCTCTACTTCTTGCTGTAACAATCCTTGTTGTGCTATAAAAGTAAATTCATAAAGATTCACTATATCTTCCTTTAATACCGATTAAATATTTCATTATATAAAGCTTTTTTATATAAGCAAGTTATTTGTATTAATTTCTACGCCTTTAATCCAGCTTAAATTAGATATTTCATAAATTACTTGAGGAGCAATTGAGTATGCACCTGGTAATAAGATGCTCACTTTATGTTTTTCGAGAAGAAGTTTTAGCATTATTTTGGTTCTGCCTTCATCTTTCAATATTGTGTTTAATTCCATAGCGGCTTTTTGCGAATCCGTGCACTCAGTGGTGAGAACTAATTCTTTTATTGTAGAAGTGACTCTTTTTGTAAACTCAGATATATCCTTGCCTGCTAATCTTGTTGTATTTTCCGAAGCTTCAAGATCAATTATCACAAATGTTCCTGGTGAAAATAAATCTCTTTTTTCTTCTATTATTTCATTATTATAGAATGCTATTTCAGAAACGTTATGGGGATCAGAAAGTGTGAGGATAACAAACCTTCCACGCTCTGAAGTTCTCATACGTGCATTTAATATTACCCCAGCAGTTTTTGCTGTTCTATTTTCTCCGATAAACCCAATATTTAACTTTTCCAGAAGAGTTCTAAATTTTTCAAGCGGATGATTAGTTAAATAAAATCCTAGTGAAAATAACTCATGTTCTAATTTTTCCTCTTCATCAAAATCTTCCACATTCTCAAGTTTCGGTTTGAGGACATCAAGACTACCAAACAAAGCAGCTTGACTTGATTCTCTATCCTGTTTGTTTTTATTTGCAAAGTAAATCAGCGTGTCCATTGACTCATATAGCTGCTTTCTGTTCTTATGCACGCTATCGAATGCTCCGGATTTAATCAGGCTTTCTAGCGCTCTCTTATTTATTATATGACCTGAATTTTGAATGAATTCCCATATGTCCTTACAAGCGCTTGAACGTACGTTCACTATTCCTTCCGCTATAGAAAAACCAACATTCCTCAAGGCAGCAATACCATAACGTATGCGTTCATCCTCTATTGAGAATTCAGCTTGAGACTTGTTTATATCAGGTGAAAGAACGGTAACGCCACTAAACTTTGCTGCATGATAAAATAAATTCAGTTTATCTCTATCATCAATATTCAGATTCATTAGTGCTGTAAAAAATTCTAATGGATAATTAGCTTTAAGGTAAGCCGTTTGATAAGATATCACCGCATATGCTGCAGCATGAGATTTATTGAACCCATAACCAGCAAATTTTGCAACAAGGTCAAAGATATAACTTGCCCTGTCGTAATCAACGCCATTCTTCGTTGCCCCTTGGATGAAAAGTTCACGTTGTTTATCCATCTCTTCCTTGATTTTCTTACCCATAGCACGTCTCAGCAAATCTGCTTCCGCTAAGCTATACCCGGAAAGAATACGGGCTATTTCCATCACTTGTTCTTGGTAAATTATTACCCCAAATGTCTCTTTTAATACTTCCTCAAGTAACGGATGAATATAATCTGGCTTTTCAAGTCCGTGTTTTCTTGCAACATAAGTTGGAATGTTATCCATAGGTCCTGGACGATAAAGGGAAATTAAAGCGATAATATCTTCAATGCAGTCCGGTTTTAGTTTAATTAAAGCTTCTCTCATTCCCGAACTTTCAAGCTGAAACACTCCAATTGAATCACCGCTTGAGAGTATCTCATAGGTTTTTTGGTCATTTAAAGGAACTGAAGAAATATCAATCTTTTTTCCATCACGATTAATTAAACGACATACATGATCTATTAGCGTTAGCGTACCAAGCCCAAGAAAATCAAATTTTATTAGCCCAGCTTTCTCCACATATTTCATGCTGTATTGAGTGATTGGCAAAGCCGAATTTGGATCATAGTACACAGGAACAAAATTTTCCAACTTTTGATCACATATTACAATTCCAGCAGCATGAGTTGAAACGTGACGATATATTCCTTCGAGCCTTAGCGATATATCAAGAAGCTTTGCAATTACCTCATCACTATCCCGCTCTTTCTGCAGGTTTTGATCAAACTCTATCGCTTGTGATAAAGTTACAGGATTTACTGGATTAAATGGAACCATTTTAGATATTTTATCCACTTGAGAGTAAGGCATTTGCAATACTCTACCAACGTCACGCAATACTGCCCTTGCCTGCAATTTACCAAAAGTGATTATTTGAGCAACATAACCGTACTTTTTCTGAACATAATCAATAACCAGGTCCCTTTTCTCTTGGCAGAAATCGATATCAAAGTCAGGCATCGATACACGATCAGGATTCAAAAATCTTTCAAATATTAGGCCAAACTTTATTGGATCAAGGTCTGTAATCTGCAAGCCCCAAGCAACAATTGATCCAGCACCAGAGCCTCTTCCTGGACCAACTGGAATGCCATTTGCTTTGCTCCAACGAATGAAATCAGAAACTATCAAAAAGTAGCCAGCGTAGTTCATCGAAGTTATCACACTCAGTTCGTAATTCAGCCGATCGTAGTATTGTTTAAGGTCTATGTCTGTCTCATTCGCAATACGGAATTCTAATCCTGCAACTGCCTGCTCCCTCAGTTCTTCATTCTCAGTTTTATTTTCTCGACAAGGAAATTTAGGCAAAATAGGCTGCCTGCTTCTTGGCATGTAAGAGCACCGCTTAGCTATCACTAAAGTGTTATGAATTGCTTCGGGAATGTCGCTGAACAGCTCCTCCATTTCTGCCACAGACTTGAAGTAATGCTCGGTAGTTAACTTCTTTCTGTTATTCTCCAGGGCATAACTCCCCTCCGATATACACGTTAATATATCATAAGCCTCATAGTCAGACCTATTTGGAAAAAACACATCGTTCGTTGCAACTAGTGGTATATTGCGCTGATAAGCAAAGTCTATCAAAGCTTCTTCAAGCTCTAGCTCTTTATTCAGCCCATGACGCTGCAATTCAACATATAAATGACCATTAAATGCTGAAAGCAGTTTTTCAACCGTTTCTTTATCTTGCCCCAACAATAGTTGAGCCAAACATCCACCGGTTAAAGCGATCAGACCCGTACTTAAATTCAATAGCTCATCAAAATCAACGTAAGGAATATCGCTGTTATTCTTGCGCTTTCTAAAAGACTCACTCACCAAAGTGACTAAATTAGTGTACCCTTGCTCATTTTTTGCAAGCAATAATATAGGTAAATTTTGTTCTGAATGTTTAACTATAATATTGCATCCTATTATTAGCTGTATTCCCCTACTTGCCGCATATTCTGCAAATTCAAGTGAGCCAAACAAGTTACCTGAATCAGTAATTGCAACCGCTGGCATTTTATTTCGCAAACAAAGGCCGATCAGCTCCTCAATTTTAACCGAGCTTTCAAGCAGCGAATAAACACTATGAACACGCAAGTGTATGAACATAAAAAACTTTAGATCAACAAAAAAGGATAACATTAATTTACTCATGAGAACATAATTTTCATGAGAACAAAAGCCTATAAAATTCTAAAATTAAAATACAAAAACTTACTTGACAAACTCCGCCAGCTCCCTTATCATGATAGTGAAGCTATTGTATTTGCTTTCGCCAATCTGCAGATTAAAAGGTAAGGGTTACTTAATGTATCGGCGTCTTATGTTCAATTTTTTGCAGTATATAGATACTGTATGTCTTTACAAAACTTCATCTACATCTAGATTTTTATCTAAATAAGCTGAACGCGCTTATAAAGCGTTACAAGACATCAAAAAATGCCAATACTCGACAGAGATAGTAAAAGACTAGCTAACTCTGGGATTCTTTGTCTTTTTTTCTGCTTAGTAAATTTCTTAAACATTTGCAGCGTAAGTTAGTTGCAATTAAAAGCGGCTTAATCTCGCTTGTCAAGCGTTTAAAACATAAAAAACGCCAATATTTTAAAGCGGATAATAACCACGGGGCTTCTTTTGCCTTTTTTTTCATTTGGTAAATTTCTTAACGTTTGTAGCTAAACGACAACCGTCATCCCGCTACTTGTTAGCGGGATCTCTTGTTAGCGGCTAAGAGATACCGCGAATGAATCGCGGTATGACGTAGGGATTGCATTAGCTATAATTCTTTAGTTTTCACTTTTCTTTTAACCTTGCAATGATATTTTCTTTGCCGATAAAAATTAATAGTTTAGCGAGCTCTGGTCCTGTTTCTGTTCCTGTTAAAGCTGAACGCAACTGCGTAAATAGGTTTTTTGCCTTTATATCCACTGTTTGTCGAATAGTTTTGACCCATTCTGACAACGTGTTTTCATTACAATCACCTTGGGGCAATGCATTGAACGCAATTTTTATAAGCTCCTTATCAAGAATCACAGGCTCTATATCAGATTTGCATATTTTCCACCACTTGGCCACCTCAGAAAACCTTTCTATATTGTTCCTTATAAAATACCAAAACTCTGAGGAGCCCACTCCAATTTGATTTAAACGGTCTTGCACCATTTCAAATAGCATTTGTTGCAGCACTTTGCTATTTAGCTTATACATTTCACTCAAGCTGAATTGTGCAGATGCTGAGCTAAATTTTTTAATGTCAAATGAATCAATCAAAGATTGCATACAGGCGCAAGCTTCAATTGGATTGGATGTTCCAAGCTTCACTAAATAACTAACTAGTGCCATCGGTTCAATTTCATCTTCTTTTATAGATTTGATATCCAGCCCGCCTTTCCGTTTCGATATCTTGCTATCATCAAAATGTAGCAAAGGCAGGTGAGCAAATGTAGGGATTTTCGCTTTTAATGCTTTAATCATTTGGATTTGCACTGCGGTATTAGTTACATGATCTTCCCCGCGTACAATATGAGTTACATTAAAGTCAACATCATCAGTAACAGAAGGTAACATGTATGTGTAAATTCCATCTTCTCTTTTTACCACAGGGTCGCTGACGCTACTGGTTGCAATATTTATTTCACCTTTAACTTCATCATTCCATTTTACAACTTCATTTCTATCCAATTTAAATCTAAAATGTGGTCTTCGTCCTTCTTGCTCATAACGAATTTTCTCTTGCTCAGTTAGAAGTAACGCGCTTCTGTCATATACCGGGGGAAATCCTTGTTTTAACTGCAATTTTCGTTTAATGTCTAACTCTTCTCTTGTTTCATAGCATGCATAAATATGCCCTTCTTTTATTAACTGCAAAAACACCTCATTGTAACGCTCAAAGCGCTCTGATTGCTTAAAACTTGCATCCCAATCTATGCCAATCCATTTTAGGTCTTCTATGATATCATTTATATATTTGACATCTGAACGCTGAAGGTCAGTATCATCAAAACGGAGTAAAAATTTTCCGTTTTGATTGCGTGTGTACATCCAACAAACCAAGGCAGTTCGTACGTTTCCTACGTGGAGGTAGCCAGTTGGGCTTGGAGCGAATCTTGTTAGCATTTAAATAGCAATATTGTTTACTCTAATTTATTTTAATTTTATATAAATATATGGCTAGAGCAAGCGAGATCTGCTAATACAATTGAGCAAGAGAAGAATAAGTATGGCTATAGCATTGTGGCACCTTTGATATTTGATGGATTAAGACCATATGATAAATTCAAGAAAATTCACAGCTTGACGACAAAGGCTAATGTAGCATTATATTGGTATCATGACTAACTTAGAAAAGATGAGAGAAAAACTGCAAGATCAAATAAATTATCATAATGTTTTGTATCACCAAAAAAATAAGCCAGAAATAAGTGATGCTGAATATGATGAACTGAAGAAAAAGTTAGCTGAAATAGAGCCAGAAATTTATGCAACACAAGATAGTGTTGGTGCTCCACCTGATGAGAGGTTTTCTAAGGTGGAACATCAAGAACCTATGCTTTCCCTTGAGAATGCTTATGATGAACAAGGTGTAGAGAAATTTTTGTCTAAAATAAAGAGGTTTTTAATTGAGGACAAAATAGAGATATTATGTGAACCAAAAATTGATGGGTTGTCGTTTTCTGCAATTTATGAGGATGGAAGATTTGTTAAAGCTGCAACTCGAGGTGATGGTTTTGTAGGGGAAGATGTCACTCACAATGTTGCAACAATAAAAGGCTTTCCTAAGTTTTTGCAAGGTGTGCAAGGAAGACTAGAAGTAAGAGGTGAAATATACATCAGTAACAGCGACTTTTTAAAGTTAAATGAAAACGATGAATTTGCCAATCCTCGAAATGCAGCCGCTGGTTCTCTAAAGCAATTGGATGCAAACATTACAGCAAGCAGACCTCTTAGATATTTTGCTTATTCTTTGATTGGTGGAGCAGAGAAAAGTCAAAGTGAGGTACTAAATAAGCTTGAGGCACTTGGTTTTTGCGTAAATGAGCATCAGTCCTTAACGAGTAGTTTAGATGGAATGCTGAAGTTCTATAATGAAGTCTATAACTGTCGCTATAACTTGGATTATGATATTGATGGAATAGTCTATAAAGTAAATGATTTGGTACTACAAAATCGTCTAGGGAATACTCACAAAGCACCGCGCTCAGCACTTGCATACAAGTTTTCTGCGGTTTATGCAAAAACAAAGTTAAACAAGATATTTATACAGGTGGGCAGAACAGGGGTTTTAACTCCAGTTGCAGATTTAGTGCCAGTCAATGTTGGTGGGGTGCTAGTTAGTAGAGCAAGTCTGCATAACCAAGATGAGATAAAACGTAAAGACATAAGAGAGGGAGATATTGTAACAATCAAAAGGGCAGGTGATGTAATTCCCCAGATCGTTGAAGTAAGCAGAGATTCTCGTCTTCCAAATACACCTGAATTTGTGTTTCCTGAAGTATGCCCTGAATGTGGTAGTAAAGTACGTCAGGTTGAGGGAGAGGCAGCAGTAAGATGTCCTGAGGAATTTGCCTGTAAAGCTCAAATGATAGAAAAACTAAAGCATTTTGTATCGAAAGATGCATTTGACATTGTTGGCCTTGGTGATAAGCAGATAGAGTTTTTTTACGACCTTGGTCTGATAAAACAAATCCATGATATTTTTACTTTAGAAGAAAGATTGGATGAATTTAATCTGGAAGAACAGTCTGGTTGGGGCGAGAAATCTATAGCTAATTTGTTAAATTCTATACAAAGCAGAAGGGTAATAACTCTAGATAGGTTTATATTTTCTTTAGGTATTAGATTTATTGGCCAAGTTGCAGCAGAATTGCTTGCAGATTATTATGTTTCTTATAATAACTGGTATAATTCGATGATTGAACTGTCATTAGATAATACTGAGCTAGTAGGTATAGATGGCATAGGAAAAAAAGGGGCTGAATCTTTGGAATCATTTTTTTCTAAGGAACATAACATCAAAATGTTAAATGATCTTACTGCTTGTCTTCAAATTCTTCCTGTGAGCTCCAACTCTAGTAACTCTGTTTTAAATAATAAAATTATAGTGTTTACTGGTAAGCTACTTGCTATGAGTAGAGGAGAGGCAAAAGTAAGAGCCAAAACTCTGGGAGCAAAGGTCAGCTCACATCTTTCTGCTAAAACTGACTACCTAATTGCAGGAGAAAAACCAGGATCCAAATATAAAAAGGCAGTGGAATTAGGTGTAGAAATTTTAGATGAAGACCAGTGGCATAAAGTGATAAGTTTGGGAGTGTTCAAATGAAACTTGGATTGTATATTAAATCAAAGTTGCAAGACTATTTAGAGAGTAGCCAATTCTTTCCATCCAAGAATCATTTTATTGACTTGCCTCAATTTTTCAACAGAAGGCAAGTCTTCTGTGCTGAGCGGTAGGCGGACAGTTTGATGTTCTATGAGCCCAATATCATGCAAAAGTGCTTTAGTGGGTATTGGGTTGCTGGCAATAAATAGGGCTTCGCAAGCCTGTTGCCAGATATCTGCCTGAGGGTTCCTGCCATTGAGGCACTTCTTAACATATTCATGTGCTACATATGGCCAAACATTGGAAGCAACGGAAACCAGGCCAGCCGCACCATAAGCGGCCATATCGGATATCATATTATCATCTCCACAAAAGACCTCAATATTTGGTGCAACTTTCTTATACTGAGCTAAAGTATCAACAGTGCCACTTGAATCTTTGATAGCCCAAAATTTTTCGTGGCTGGATAAGTTGCGTACAGTTTCAGCGTGAAGATTTATTCCTGCTCTTGATGGAATATTGTAAAACATAACCGGCACATGTGCTTTCTCAAGCAGCTTTTCAAACCATAAAGTCTGCCCCATAATTCCGGGCTTTGCATAAATGGGAGTTGTCATTAGATAGCCATGAATAGGCATACCCTTGCAAAAATCAAGCCATTCAAGAGTCTGATATAGATTCACTCCTGGTACGCCAATTATAATTTTCGTATTTAATTTTAGCTTACATACGAATTCAACTAATGTACGCTTTTCAGAATCAGTAAGCGATAGGCTCTCACCTGTGCTACCCAGCAACACTACGCCATTTTCAGCTTTAACTTGCATTGTCAGTAAACGCTGCAAACTGCTATAATCTATACTATCTCCATTGCAATTAAAAGGAGTAACACAAGCAGTCCATAAAAATGTAGATTTCAATTTAAATTGTTAAAATGGTATTTCATCGTCGAGTAGTTCCTCTTTTATATCGTTGTCAAAACTTTCGTGTTTATCTTTTTGTTCTGTTTCACCTTGTTTGTATTCACTTGGCTTGTAATCAGAATTTGGCGCACTATTTCGTGAATCCAAGAGAGTAAGAGCGCTATTAAAATTATATAGAACCACCTCTGTTGTGTATCTTTCACCACCGTTTTGGTCAGTCCATTTTCTAGTTCTCAAAGAACCTTCAACATAAACTTTACTGCCTTTACGTGCAAAATCTTTGACGATTTTTACTAATCCTTCACTAAAAATTACGATATTATGCCACTCTGTCTTTTCAGAGCGCATACCGGAAAGTTTGTCAGTCCAACTTTCAGACGTGGCTATTGAAAAACTTGCCATTTCTTTTCCATTTTGTGTAGTCCTAATTTCAGGATCTTTTCCTAAATTACCAACTAGTATGACTTTGTTTATGGTACCACCAGACATAATTATGCTCTAAATAAATCCTTTTATTATCTTATGTGAAAATACTATTGTCAAATTTAATTAAAAGTGCGCTTGGAGGGATTCGAACCCACGGCCTTTGCCTCCGGAGGGCAACGCTCTATCCAACTGAGCTACAAGCGCATATATATTTAAGTTATTTAATAGATAAGCCATCCAAGTCAAATTTTTGTTTTGGATAAAGCGTAAACATAATACTCCCATATCCAAAATATACATTTTGAGAATCATTCGCATGCTTTTTTATTGCTTTTTGATCTACGGTCCATACAAAAGTTACATAATTTTCAGTGACTGAGTGCACTTTTAAATCCTTAGTATTTATAAACAGTTTTCCATTTACCCATATTTTCCATGTATCGGGAGAAAGATATAAAATTGAGTCTAAACTCACTACCTTACCGTTGAAATTATCTGATACCTCCTCTTTTGCAGCTCTTGAAGATCGTAAATTGAACTTTTCCATTTCATTGACCATTCTATTAACTGGCTCTTCATCAAAAAAAATGCTTTTTACGTTACTATATTGTGACAAAACGTCAAAGTCACTTTCCACTGCTTCTCTTATTATATCGTCCCGATCTGTATAGCTTAGTTTTTGATTGTTGATAAAGAAACACTCTTTTGCACGCAAATTTGCTATATCAATAAAATTGTCGATTTCTTGATTGCCAACTTTAAGAATACTTTCAAAATATCTTTTTTCTATCATCATTCCATACTGAGAATGATGACAAACCATTTCATCATTACCTTGTTTTTCTATATATACGCATAAATTTCCACTATTTAATCCTAATATTTTATGCTCAATAAAATCTTCATTGCCAATATATTGTCGGCAAGAATACTCCTTACAAATTTCTATGCTTTCTATGATATCTTCACAACTGCAATATGCATTAACATTGGAAATGAGTAGCGTAAAAATAAAAAACAGCTTTATGTTCATCACCTTATCTACTTAATATAGTATACCAATCAAAGACTATATTAGCTCTCACTATCTCTATCATATTACCATTCAAAATCTGATTCATAGTTGCAGCATCAATATTTCTCTGCTTATTTAAAATAAGAGATTTGATCATAACATAACCTGGCAGATTTGGAATAGACTGTAGAAATAAAAAAATATGCTTATCGCTGATTGAGCTTAAATTTAGGATCACTTCACTTTTTATTACTTTTGTGCGTTCACTTTTGTTGTGGAGCTCAACTTCTTCGGGTATAGAAATTGATATTTCAGGTTCTAATATATAGTACTTTTTATATAACTCGCTAAGCTCGAAATTTAAATTTGCAATGTATCTGCTACTATGTAAATTTGAAGAGGAAATTTTTTTCCATAAATCTAGGTTTTTATTTAGAACAACTTCCTTTTTTTGAATTCCAGTAATCTGTAAATTAATAGAACGTATTTTATCAATCGCAATTTGGTTTTTATTATAAATCTTTTCGTTATAGATAACAACATATGTTAATAACCCTATTAATCCAACAGATAATAACAAATACGATATAAACTGAATTGTAGCTTTTCTTTTTAATTGAGAGATAGTCATTAATCTACATTGCCTCTCCTATTTCAACATCAATAGATAGATTTTGCTCTTTAGCAGCAGGTAAGCTAGAAGTATTAATGTCATAGGTACGAAAATTATCGTTTAAATTTTTTCGTAGTTTCTCGTATTGATGAGAAATATTTTTACCGGATTGAAAATTAAACTTTAAAGTTGTGGTAATATAACTTTTTGCCTCATTATAATTCCATTCAAATGATCGAAGCTCTATACCTGGTATTTTTAACTTTTCTACATACTTAACTTGTGTAAGAGGAGAGTATTCTATTTTTGATAAAATATTATTGATATTAATAAAATCATAAATTTCATCTATTTTTTTTACATTATAGCTTTGGCTAAGTTTTGTTAATTGGTTATTTAAGGTGTTCTGCTTTGCTGATAAATTATCAGCGACATTGAAATTTGAATACAAATTTAGCAAACAAAGGGTGTTTGTTATAACTAAAACCAGGGCGAAGTATAGAAAAATTCGAGGAGAGTTTAAATAAAGGTAATTGAATAGATAAAATTCTTTAGTTTCCTTTGTATTAAAAATAACTGCTAATTTATTCTTAAAGCTATGAAACAAAATTATGGTATCGCAAAAGTTATCTTTTTCACTTATAGCTAGTTCTGCTCCTAATAGTTTGCCTAACTCATATGGAGTTAATATGTTCACACTGTTCTCTGAAAAATTTATGACTGATAAACTAGCTTTGATATCTTCTGACACTATGATACAAAGGTCGATAGGGTTATTTTTTTCAAACCCAAACTTAGTTAAGGATCGAATAGTATCTTGCACTTCCTGATATATTCCACCAGCGATAATTCCTGGTAAATTATCATTAGTAAATGATGTTAAGCGCGTAAATACCATTTTATTCTCTTTAAGAACCACTTGTCTATAGCCTCCCGTTTTAGTTGCAGCAACTATAATTTTCCAATTATTAGGATCTTTATGTAGAATCTTTTTTGTTATATTACTTATTTCTATAGGAAACATTAATATTCCCTTAAAGTTGGAGCCTATCTCAATAAACACATTCAACCAATATTCTACTAAATGCTTTGCTTTTGATGAAACAAGAAGATAGCACCAGTTTTGATTGAATTTGTTTGGCTTCTCAACCAAAAAAACTGAACTTATGTCATTATTACGAGAAAAATGCTCCATCTTTGTTTTTGCTGATAGATAGGCACTAATCTTGTTTGCCCTTGTAATAAACTGTAGCGAGTAATTTTGATCTGCATGATTAAGCACCAGGTATAAAGGTGCTTTTTTATCTGACGAAAGACATGAAATTAAATCGGAAACTGCTTTATCGTTTTTGCCCTTAACAAAATACCTTTTATTTAAAGTATTATTTTTAAAATATAGTAACATTATGCCTTCTTCTCCAATAGAAAGCATAAACTTACTTTTGGATTTTGAACTAAACATATTAACAAAGCATATACTTATCTAGAATTAAAAAGGCAATTTATTGAAATTCATTAAACGTTAGAGGGAAATATTGTTATAAATTTTCGCAGCAACATTATTTATATTATAATTTTTTTATAAAATTACCACTAATATTAAGTTATTTAGATAGCAAATTAAGAAAATTCATTAAGACGAATTTGTTGTTTTTCAAATTGTAGGTAAACCTAAGCCACTTTAGCTATATCTGCCGATTGACTTTAATTAATAAGAGTTATTAATCTATTTACTATTCTTGTAATATTATTTCTAATGGTAAAGAAATATATATTTTTCTGGAACAGTTGTTATTTCAGATACAGAATTTATTGTAAGTAAACTAACCATTTGCTGAAGAGCGCTCATCTTCTGTGGTACTTGATGATGGAGCAACTAATTTGCTCAAAATCTCATCTTTTGGTCCCATAGCGTAAATGATACCATCTGACATGAGGATCACCTTATCAACTACGGACAATAACGGTAGCTTGTGAGTGATGATAACAGTAGTAGTATTTTGTTTTCTTGCAATGCCAATTGCATTAATTAAGCATGCCTCTCCATTGCTATCTAAGTTAGCGTTTGGTTCATCAAGTACTAAAAGTTTTGTGTGACCATAAAAAGCTCTGGCAAGTCCAAGAAGCTGTTTTTGGCCGCCAGAGAGCGTTACTCCTCCAGGACCTCCTATTGTTGTATCATATCCATTTGGTAAGCTTAGTATTAGTTCATGTATTCCTGCAATTTTTGCTGCTTTGATTATTTCTTCAGGATTTGGATCTGGCCTCATGCGAGCAATATTAGCTTTGACACTAGTGTTAAATAACTCAATATCCTGAGGTAAGTAGCCAACATAATTACCAAAATTTTCTCGATTCCAAGTATATACATCAGCGCCATCTAGTCTGACTACACCAGATATTGGCTTCCATACACCAACAGTTAATTTTGCGATAGTGGATTTACCAGAAGCACTTGCACCAATAACACCAACTACATCTCCAGGATCTATAATGAATGATATTCCTTTTACTGTTGGCTTATTGCTTCCATAAGGAGTAAAAAATACTCTATCAAATTCCAATTTTCCTTCAGGTTCTGGTAGAGCCATCGTTTGCTCTCTTTTTGGCGATGTTAATATAAGTCTTTGTAGCCTTCCATATGACATTCTAGCCTGATTTAAAAACTTCCAAGTATGAACCGCAGCGTCAAATGGTGCTAATACTCTACCCATTAAAATTGAAGCAGCGATGATGCTACCGGCAGTCTTATGAGCTGTGATTGCAAGTAATGCACCTGTTCCAATTACTGATATTTGCAGAGTTGAGCGCAAAAATTTAGTGATTCCAGTAATTACATTAGAGCGATTTTGTGCTTTAATTTGCATTGCTCGGTTCTGATCATTTCGTTTACACCAATCAGAGACTATGAATTCTGACATGCCCATAGCTTCAACCACTTCTGCATTTCTTGTTGCAACATCTATAGCATTGATATTCCGTATAGTTTCTTCGTTGGTTTCTTGTAATATTCGTTTGGTGGCAAGTTCATTCCATATTGCCATAGAGACTAATATAATAATTCCAGTAATAGCTATAAACCCCGTGGAGGTATGTATCATGAAAATCACAACAAGGTAAATTAACGACCATGGAGTATCAAACAGTGAGAATATACCATTTCCTGTAATGAAATTTTTTATCACTCCGAGATCTCGTATTGCTTCACCACTTGAAGTTGAGCTCTGCACTGACGTTAGCCTGATTGACCTTACTATCAGATCTGGTGTTGCAGTTTTATCGATCCAATCACCTATTTTTGCCATGGCTAAATATCGACAAGTTTCAAGCATTGCAGAACATGCAAATGCAGATAAAGTGATAATTGTCAGCATAGTTAGTGTTGATACACTTTCGCTCGATATCACCCGATCAAGCACTTGAGAGGTATAAAGTGGTAGGAATAACATTAATAAATTGATTCCCGCACTAAACCAAAAGATAAACCAAAATGCACTTTTGCATTTTTCTAGGCAAACATATAGAGTACTTTGCTTCAATTCTTTTTTTATTGATGGCGTAATTTCCACAATCTTCCTCTTAATTTGATTACATGCACCATATACAATTTTTATTACAAAAATATTAATAACGGTAGTTAGCTTACTTTAAGTGAGTAAAATATTAATATATGTGAATAGGAAATATAAACAATGGTAAAAAGAAGTATAGTTAATATTTCCTTCATTGCCTATAGCGAAGCTACGTCATACCGCGATTCATTCCATAGCTGTACGAACATTCATTTTTGAAGGTAAACTGCACAGCAAATGGTGTCATGAAAGTAGCTGACACTGGGATGGCTTTGTTGCATCGCTACTTATGAAAGGCTAACTATAATTAGGATTATAAGCAACTTATTGAAAATCTTGTTTTTTTGCAATCAAT
>NZ_JAPQLN010000113.1:75780-80055 GCF_028981745.1 Wolbachia endosymbiont of Drosophila tristis
CTTAAAAATATTAATAATTATACACTATTATTAACAATTATTCAACCATATTTTTGAAGATAGCTATGCCGCCGCGAACCGTCATACCGCCGCGGTATCTCTAGATCCCGCTAACAAGCAGCGGGATGACGAATTACTTAACCGTCATACCACCGCGAACCTTCATACCGCCGCGGTATCTCGGCATAGATTCCGCTAACAAGTAGCGGAATGACGATTGTGTATCGTGTTTTGCTAAAAATCACAGAATGCAGTCTGGTTACATTACTCTAGCTATACGCAACAACTTTACTTTCAACAATTTTGTGAGCAATAATACGACTTTCATAATCAATATTTATTATATCAGATAGTGAATTAATATCAGTATAACTACCAAAACTTTCCATTGTTGATTCCACTACCTCTACTATTTTTAAAAAGCCGATTCGTGACTTCAAAAATTCATTAACAGCTATTTCATTTGCAGCATTGAGCACAATACTGTTTGTTTGTGGACCAGAAGAGTTTAACACTGCCATGCTAAGCTTTAGCGCAGGAAAACGCTTATGGTCTGGTCCTTGAAAGGTCAATTTTCCTTGCTTTGTTAAATCTAATTTACGATTTAAAGCTGATCTTTCCGGCCAAGATAGAGCATATGAAATAGGAATTGCCATGTCAGTTTCTGCAAGCACAGCAAAGTTGAACCCATCCTTATAAGTTACAATTCCATGTACTATTGACTCAGGATGCACTATTGCTTCAATTTTATCCGGGCTGATATTAAACAAGTTATGTGCTTCTATTATCTCTAGTGCCTTATTCATCATTGTTGCGCTATCAACCGAGATTTTCTTTCCCATATTCCAAGTGGGGTGACTAAGCGCCTTATCTACCATAACATTTCTTAATTGCTCAAGGCTATAATTTAAGAATGGTCCACCAGAAGCAGTAAGTATGATCTTTTCTACGCATTTGTCGTCATTTTGCAAAATTTGAAAAATTGCATTGTGCTCAGAGTCAATAGGGATTATTTGTACATTTTTTTCTTTAGCTTTTTTGAGTAATAACTTTCCACCGCAAACAATGCTTTCTTTGTTTGCCAATGCAATGACTTTGGTACCGCTTTCTATAACTTCCATAACTGGCCCAAGGCCTGCAATGCCAACTATTGCAACAACTGAGAGATCAACAGGTATGGTAGCAATATTTGTAGCACCAATTGCTATTTTTACATCTGTACCAAGTAAACTTTCTTTCAAATCTTTGTAAAGCCTTTCATCGGAGATAGCAACATATTTTGCATTTAGCAGTTTTGCTTGGTGTGCCAGTAGAGCAAAGTTCGAATGGGCACTTAGTGCTTCCACTTGGTATTCTTCTTTTCTCTTTGAGAGCAAATCTACAGTCTTTTTTCCAACACTTCCTGTTGATCCCAAAACTGAAACCTTTTTCACTAAGACAAACTCATAACAACAGCAACTTTTCTTATTAGGCCTTCTTCCAACTATTCAATAGTTTTTAAGTGTTTAACCAAGTTCATGTCCGTGGTCATCGCCAACAGATGGTGAAGGACCAGGTGAAAAAGATTGACCATGGTGATCACCTGCATCATGCATGTCTTGCAAACCATCAGCATTATGAGCTATTTCGTTATTGGCATGAGGGTAATCATCTGAGTGATGTCCATCATCACCATGAGCCATATCCATTTCTTCTGATGGCATATCTTCCCCACCTCCACCTGAAAAATATTCTGCAAGGCCTTCAAGAAGTTTTATGCCAAACATATTACCTGACTTTCCAAACAATGTTACTAGACTACTGCCACTCACCAAACCTTCAAACACGTTACTATAAGCAGCAATTGCTCCTTCATGAAAGTTGAACAACCATTTCATTCCATCGACAACTGTTGAAACAGAGTCACTATGACCAAGACCAAAACCACTTTTCTCACCAGCAGCCTCTTGGTGTTGCTGCTGCGCTTGCCATTCTGCAATGTTTGGACCTTGAGCTTCACTCATAAATTTTTACTCTCAACCTTAAGCTATTATTTTATCACAAATATTGCAAAATATCAATAGAGCTTTTGAATATAGCTAATACAAACAATTTCTGTCATCCTATATATAGCTAAACTGACTTACGACAATTTGAAAAACGACAAATTCGTCATTCCGCTACTAGTTAGCGGAATCTATGCCGAGATACCGCGAATGAATCGCGGTATGACGTGTTAGCTATAGGATCCAGTTTGAAAAAAATCTGAATTCCAATGTTCACTACCTTTTACAAAGTTAAAACTTAAAAATATGACTGTTAGCAATAGTGTATATATCTTTAGCTATATATAATGAATGAATTTTTTTATATATTCGTTATTAGTATTTTGTATTTCCTGAACAGTTCCATGGGAAATGATCTCCCCTTCATATAATACTGCTATTTTATCAGCTATTTTAAATGCGCTATGAATATCATGTGTAATCGTGATAATTGTAGGGTTAAGATCTCTAGATAATTTTATTATTATCTCGTTTACTATATCTGACATAATTGGGTCCAATCCTGAAGTTGGTTCATCCAAAATAATGATTTCTGGATTGTGTGCAATCGCCCTTGCAAGTGCCACTCTTTTTTTCATTCCACCTGATAGCTCTATTGGAAACATATCTGCTATGCTTTCCTCCAGTCCAACATCATTTAACTTCTCGATTGCTAGCTGTTTTGCCTCTTTTTTGCTGATATTAAAGCGCTTTTTATAATTAAAAGATATATTTTCCCACACTGTAACGTAGTCAAATAAAGCGGAATTTTGAAATAAAACCCCAAATTTATTTTTGCTTTTACTATTTATTTTAACAGACCCTGAGTCTGGAGCAAGCAAGCCGATAATTGTTTTTGTTAATACAGATTTGCCGCTTCCTGAGCCACCAAGTATGACTAATGATTCCCCTTTTAATATATCAAAATTTAGATCTTTTAGTACTGTCCTATCATCAAAAGATAAGCTTAAATTCAATATTGATATTATGGGGTTACGCATGTATCAAAGTAATCATGTAGTTTGCTAAAATGATCAGTATGGACGATAAAACAACAGTTGATGTTGTAGCAACACCTACTCCTCGTGCACCTTCTTTGCAATGGTAACCGTAATAGCAGCTTGAGACAGAAATTATGGCGCCAAATGCAGTTGCTTTTATTAGCCCAGTTATAAAATCATACGTATTAAAGAACTGAGCTGTGTGTTTAATGTATATATTTAAATTGTGGTTAAATTCGAAGACTGCAGTGATGCATCCTCCAAATATTCCTATTAAATCTGCACATACTGTAAGTATGGGAAATACTATGATTGACGCTAAAATCCTTGGTGCAATTAAATATTTGAAAGGGTTGATGTTCAAAGTTGTAAGGGCATCTATTTGCTCGGTGATGCGCATCGTACCAATTTCTGCTGCAACTGATGATCCAACCTTTCCTACCATTATTAAGCTGATCAAAACTGGTCCTAACTCTTTAATGATAGTGATCGTAACAAGTTTGGGTATTATCTGTTCTTGGTTAATTAATGGGTCACTCAAGCTACTTTGTAAAACTATCGCCGCTCCTATAAAAACTCCAGTGAGCCCAACAATTGGCAGAGAGAAAAAGCCTATCTCTATAATTTGTCTTGCTATGTTGCTAAAATAATATGGTGGCACAAGGCAGTGGTATAGAGATTGAATAAAAAATATGAATGCACTACCAAGCCTTAACAAAAAATTGATAAAGTACCTACCAATTATTCTAACACTATTTATATCAAAAAAGCTCACTTTGTATTCATTTTAGCTAGAGGTTAGTCTTACTGATTTTATTAAAATTTTTATTAACTTTATCGCAAAGTATAGCTGAGATATGTTTTAAGTTCAATATACTTGATGTTTTAATTTAAAGCTTAACCCAAGAAAGGTTTCCCTACGTCATACCGCCACGGTATCCACAACTGTACGAACGTTGTAGTTTGGGAGCAATTCCCACCAGTGGGCCAGTGCCCAGACACTGAGATGGCTTTGTTGCATCGCTACTTATGAAAGGCTAACTATAATTAGGATTATAAGCAACTTATTGAAAATCTTGTTTTTTTGCAATCAATCTGATCAAATTTAAGAATAGTAATTTGTTATTTATATTAATAAATTTAATTCTATTGAAAATAGCTAAAGCATTGAAATTCTTGAATTTTAGCCAGATTAGTGAGTGGTAGTGAAATTTCTTTTACTCAAATTTAGGTATTCACTGACCGTTCTT
>NZ_JAPQLN010000113.1:80105-82870 GCF_028981745.1 Wolbachia endosymbiont of Drosophila tristis
TTTGTTATTTATATTAATAAATTTAATTCTATTGAAAATAGCTAAAGCATTGAAATTCTTGAATTTTAGCCAGATTAGTGAGTGGTAGTGCAATTTCTTTTACTCAAATTTAGGTATTCACTGACCGTTCTTGTTATAAATACCAGAATAATAAGCTACTGATATTCTCCACCTTTTTTATCTTTAATCCATCATAGCTAGCGATGCAACAAAGCCCACCGATTCATTCTACTGCAACGCAGAAAATTCGTACAATTGTGCATAATGTGGGGCTTCTGGCTACATTTTTCTATTGAACTCACCTTTTCTCTATGTGACAGATTTCGTATTAAATTTTAAATTTAATGCGCCTAGATATACAAGCATTCCTAGCAAAACCATAGGTATAGAAAGCAACTGCCCCATAGTTAAATCAAGCCACAAATAGCCAATTTGATAGTCTGGTTCGCGAAAAAACTCAACGAAAAAACGTGCTATTCCATACCACATAACTGCAATACCAGTTAACGCACCGTGATACAGTCTTATTCTAGTTAAGAAAAACAGTGAATTTGCAACTGCAAAAAGTAGCAGTCCTTCAAAAAGTGCCTCATAAAGCTGGCTTGGATGATGCAGCAAATTATCACCACTCTCTGGAAATACCATACCCCATGGCATAGTTGTAACTCTGCCAAATAACTCTCCGTTTATAAAATTGCCTATGCGACCTAAAAATAAACCTATGGGAACTCCGCAAGAAACTAGGTCCAGTGCATAAAATGTAGGGATATTATGTCTTTTACACGAAATTATTACTGCAAGCAAAACTCCTATAGCACCACCATGAAATGACATCCCTCCTTCCCAGGTCTTCAATATCTCAATAGGGTTGCTTATATAAAGAACTGGATCATATATCAATACGTAGCCAAGTCTACCTCCAAGGATAATACCTACAATAGTGGCTGTTAATAACGAATCGTAAAAATTCTTAGTAAATATTTTTTGGTCATCTAGCTTATGTAAATACCAATATGCAAACACTATACCCAAAACGTAGGCTAAGGAATACCAATATATAGAAACAGGACCGATGCTGAAAATTACTGAATTTAAAGACATATTTTGCTATAAATTATTCTTAGACAATCTACTTTTTTCACGATCCCACTCTCTCTGTTTTATGGTTGCTCTCTTATCGTAGAGTTTTTTTCCTTTTACAATGGCAATTTTAGTTTTTGCAAATCCTTTATCGTTAAAATAGACCGAAAGCGGCACAACAGTTATCCCAGCAGTCTTGATTTGACCAATTAGTTTATTTATCTCCTTTTTATGCAAGAGTAATTTACGTTCCCTTTTTGGTTTATGATTTTTTCGGTTCGCAGCTTTATATTCTGCAATATGCATATTGTGCAGCCATACTTCGCTATTCTTTTCAACAACGTAGGCGTCGGAAATATTTACTTTTCTTTCTCTTAGCGATTTAACTTCACTGCTTAATAAGACCATACCCGCTTCAAATTCTTCTAAGATGAAATATTCAAACCTTGCTTTCCTATTTTCTGCAATGACTTCCATATCTAAAGATATCTTTAAGCTTCAATATATTACAGAGTTTTTGACTTAATTCATAATAAAACAGTTATCCCAATAAATATAAGGTGTCAGGCTAGTCTGATAGCAACAGGATAACAAAAATCAAGTAAGTGCTTTTTCTGTCTCTCTAGGCACAGGTTCCTTTACTTCTTTCATTTCAGGTTTAGGCTTTGACATTATATATTGACCAGCACCAACTATGAGCGCAGATCCTGCAGCTAGTCCAATTATTGCTGGTACAGATAGGGCAGTAGCAAATGCAAGTGCAACACCAACTATCACTGCAGTTACAAAACACACAATAACACCTTTTACAATTGCATTTTTTGCAGATTGTTCTTTTTCTTTCACAATTGCATTTTTTCCAATTTGTTTTTCTTCCTTTTTCTCTGGAAGCTGCATTACATCTTTATTTTCAGTAAGATCCTTTGGCGTTTTTTTATTCTCATTTTTTAACGTTTGCTTTTTTTCCGCTTCCTCTAAAAGCTGAATTATACCTTGATCTTTAGTGAGGTCTCTTGGCGTTTTTCCATCAACATCTTTTAATGAAGGGTCTGCTCCAGCTTCTAGCAGAACTTTTACTATACCTTCGTGGCCATTTTTAGCAGCAAGATGTAAAGGAGTACGTCTATCACCATTTTTTGCCTTAACCTTTGCTCCTTTTGCGATTAGAGTTTTTACTACATCTTCGTGGCCATTTGCAGCAGCAACATGCAAAGGAGTCCATCTATCAGCATCCTTTATATTAACATCTGCTTTCTCAACTAGAATTTTTACTACCTCTATGTGGTTCCCTTCAGCAGCAAGATGTAAAGGTGTACATCTATCATCATCTTCTGCATTAACATTTAGAGGTTGTCCGGAAACAAGTAAAAGGCTATAATATCTGAAATTTTAGTACGGGGTAAAGATGAGAAAAAAGTATCCAACAGATCTAAGCGAAAGGGAATGGGCAAGAATAGAAAAACACTTCAGAGTATCATACAAGAAAGGAGGAAGGCCGCCAAAGTATAGCAAAAGAGAAATATTAGAAGCAATTTTCTATGTATTGCGTACAGGGTGTCAATGGCGGTATTTACCAAATGATTTTCCGCTATGGAAGACTGTGTATGAGCAGTTCAGGCAATGGAAGAAGCAGGGAATTTTTGAGAAAATGAATTATGAAATTACAAAATATAGTAGAAGAAAAA
>NZ_JAPQLN010000114.1:0-27780 GCF_028981745.1 Wolbachia endosymbiont of Drosophila tristis
CTCACTCCAAAATTTCAGAAACAACACCAGAACCAACAGTTCTACCGCCTTCTCTTATCGCAAAACGCAATCCCTTATCCATTGCTATCGGTACTTGCAATTCTACTTCTACACTCACATTATCTCCTGGCATTACCATCTCCTTCCCATCTAGCAATTTTATGCTCCCAGTTACATCCGTTGTCCTTAAATAAAACTGTGGCTGGTAATTCGCAAAAAATGGTGTATGCCTTCCTCCTTCCTCTTTCTTTAATATATAAACCTCCGCCTTAAACTTTCTATGCGGTGTTATCGTCCCCGGTTTCGCTAATACTTGCCCTCTCTCCACTTCTTCTCTTTTTGTTCCTCTTAACAATATTCCTACATTGAGTCCTGCACTTCCCTTATCCAGCAACTTCTTAAACATCTCAACACCTGTGCATATCGTCTTTTGCGTCGCTTTCAGACCTATTATCTCTATCTCTTCTCCCGTCTTTATCTCTCCCTTCTCTATTCTTCCTGTTACCACTGTTCCTCGCCCCGATATCGAAAATACATCTTCGATTGGCAATAAAAATGGTAAATCCACAGGCCTTGGTGGAACCGCTACATATTCATCTAACTTTTCCATCAATTTATCTATTGATTTCTTTCCATATTCGCTGCTGTCATCCTCCAGCGCCTTGAGCGCTGAACCAACCACCACAGGCACTTCATCCCCTGGAAATCCGTATTTACTCAGTAATTCCCTCACTTCCATTTCTACTAAATCTATCATATCAGCATCAGCAACATCAGCTTTATTTATATACACCACGATATATCCAACATCTACCTGCTTCGCCAGCAATATATGCTCTCTCGTTTGTGGCATTGGCCCATCAACCCCCGACACTACCAATATCGCCGCATCCATCTGTGCTGCACCTACTATCATGTTCTTTACATAGTCAGCGTGTCCAGGACAATCAACGTGTGCATAATGCCTTTTCTCTGTCTGATACTCAACATGCGCTGTTGCTATCGTTATCCCCCTCTTCCTTTCTTCTGGCGCTTTGTCTATCTGATCGTACGCTACAAAATTTCCATAATGCTTCGTTATCGCCGCTGTTAACGTCGTCTTCCCATGATCCACATGTCCTATTGTTCCCACATTTACATGCGGCTTTCCAAATGCTTCCACTACTGCTGTCATAATTATTACCCTTAATTATACTCTAACTTTAACTCATCAACCACATATTGTGGCACTTGCTCATAACAAGAAAAATGCATACTATACTGCGCCCTTCCCTGAGACATAGAACGCAAAACGTTGATATAACCAAACATATTTGCAAGAGGTACCGAAGCAGTAATTATTTTACTATTATTACCTAAATCGAGCATATCAGCAACATTTCCTCTTCTACTATTTATATCACCCATAACATCACCCATATATTCTTCAGGAGTAATGATTTCAACTTTCATTATAGGCTCCAGCATTTTTGGACCAGCTTTATTTGCCATCTCTTTAAAAGCACCTTTAGCAGCAAGTTCAAAAGCTAAAGGACTAGAATCAACCTCATGAAAAGCACCATCAAGAAGGGTAGCCTTAAAATCAATCAACGGAAATCCCGAAATTATACCACCTTCTTTTATCAACTCCAAGCCATTTTCTACCCCAGGAATATACTCTTTTGGAATAGCACCACCTACAATTTTACTTTCAAATTGAAACCCAGAACCAGGCTCAAGAGGTTCAAATTTTATTTTAACCTTAGCAAACTGACCAGCTCCACCAGATTGTTTTTTATGAGTGTAATCAATTTCAACAGATTTAGTGATAGTTTCACGATATGCAACCTGAGGAGCACCGACGTTAGCCTCAACGTTAAATTCGCGCTTCATTCTATCAACAATAATCTCAAGATGGAGCTCACCCATGCCTTTCAATATAGTCTGGCCACTTTCCGCATTTACTGACATTCTCAAAGAAGGATCTTCTGCAACCAACCTATTTAGAGCAATACCTAATTTTTCCTGATCTGAAGTGGTTTTAGGTTCTACAGCAATTTCAATAACAGGCTCAGGAAATTCCATACGCTCCAATAATATAGGAAAATCAACAGAACATAAAGTATCTCCGGTGGTTGTTTTCTTTAGCCCAACTAAAGCAACTATATCTCCAGCCCTAGCCTCAGTTATATCTTCTCGGTTATTTGCATGCATAAGTAACATTCTGCCAATCCCTTCAGTTTCGTTTTTTAACGCATTTGAAACGGTAGATTTAGACTTTAATTTACCAGAATAAATACGGATAAACGTCAAGCTGCCTACAAATTTATCCGTCATCACTTTAAATGCAAGAGCAACAAATTTCTCTTTTTCTGAAGGTTTGACCTCAATTTTCTTTTCTGAATCTTTAGGATCAATTCCAACAATTACATCAACATCAATAGGAGAAGGTAAAAAGTCAACCACACCATCTAAAAGTGGTTGTACGCCTTTATTTTTAAAAGCTGATCCACATAACACAGGAACAAATTTTCCTTTAATGGTCCCATTTCTCACGCATTTTTTCAGTAAATCCACTGGCAGATCATTAGACTCAAAGTAAGTATTCATCGCTTCATCATCCATCTCAGCTGCAGCATCTAATAAAAGATTTCGATATTCTTGAGCCTTATCAAGCAAATCAGAAGGAATATCTTCATAAGAAAATTTAGCGCCCAACGTTTCTTCTTGCCATATAATGGCTTTCATAGAAATAAGGTCAATTATACCTTTGAAATCTTTCTCACTCCCTATTGGTAAATGAATAACTAAAGGTGCTGCACCAAGCTTCGTCTTTATCATATCAACACATCGATAAAAATTTGCCCCTATTCTATCCATCTTATTAACAAAGCAGATACGAGGAACGCTATATTTATCAGCTTGACGCCACACTGTCTCAGATTGAGGTTCAACTCCAGCAACTCCATCAAATACAGCAACTGCACCATCCAAAACCCTTAAAGATCTCTCAACTTCAATAGTGAAATCAACGTGACCAGGAGTGTCTATTATATTGACCCTATGATCATTCCAAAAACATGTTGTTGCAGCAGATGTGATTGTAATACCACGCTCTTTTTCCTGCTCCATCCAATCCATAGAAGCTGCACCATCGTGCACTTCACCAATTCTATTTTGCTTACCAGTATAAAATAAAATACGCTCTGTTGTGGTAGTCTTACCAGCATCTATGTGAGCCATTATCCCTATATTTCTGTATTTAGATATTCCAATTTCCATATCACAATTAATTAGCTAACATTAAAAACGAAGATGAGAAAATGCCTTATTAGCTTCAGCCATTTTATATTTTTCTTCGCACATCTTAAACGCACCACCGCGTTTATTATAAGCATCCAGTATTTCAGATTGCAAACAATCAACAGTGGTTTTTCCACTCTTTTTTCGAGCAGCAGAAGTTGCTTTAGCAATCCACCTTAACGCTAAAGAAACCGCTCTATCTTGTCGAACTTCAACAGGTACTTGATAAGTTGCACCACCAATGCGTCGAGAACGCACTTCTATAGAAGGAGTAACATTTCCTACTGCTGTCTCAAAAATTGATAACCCACCTTCGCCTATTTTCTTTTCAGCTAAAGACAAAGCGTCATAGATAATCTTTTCTGCAGTAGATTTTTTACCACATTTCATGATTGTATTAATGAAACGCATCAGCAAAACACTGCCGTAACGCGAATCAGGACTTATTTCTCTTTTTTTTGCTTTATTCCGACGAGCCATAAACTTTAACCAGATTTCTTTACACCATATTTTGAACGAGCTTTCTTTCGATTTTGCACACCACGCAGATCAAGGGCACCTCTTATTATGTGATAACGCACACCTGGCAAATCTTTAACCCGCCCACCACGTATCAAAACAACAGAGTGTTCTTGTAAATTATGACCTTCACCAGGTATATAAGCCGTCACTTCACCATACCCACTAATTTTTACTCTGGCTACTTTACGGAGTGCTGAGTTAGGCTTTCTAGGAGTTGTAGTATACACCTTAGTGCAAACACCTCTCCTTTGAGGGTTGCTTTCTCCCAAAGCTGGTACCTTTTTCTTATGGGTCAATCCTAATCTACCCTTACGTATTAATTGATTTATCGTAGGCATATGTTATAAACTCAAGCTCATTAAAATAACTAAGTTTTTAGTTATAAAATAATAAACCTCAATAGTCAATATAAAAATAAACATTACTACTCTAATAATTAAGCTCAACTGCCTTGAAAGCCATCAGTAGACTTCTTGCACTACCTCCCAAGCCACAACTGTCATTCAGTAGAAACGAAAAAACTTACTTGACACCCTTCGCCAGCCCCATTATCATGGTACTGAAGGTATTCATTTATCTTCAATCTGTGCAGATTAAATGACAACAGTATTACGTAATTGGCGTCTTATTTTTAATTTTTTGCACTATGCACACTTTACTTCTTCACAACATTTCTGGGTTTTTACCTATATAAGCTGAAACGCGCTTATAAAGCGTTTAAGACAGTATAGTACGCCAATTTGCAGGATTAGAGAGTGACAACTAGCTAATACGGGATATCTTTTGCCTTTTTTTTGCTTAGTAAATTTCTTAAACATTTAAACTAAGGTGAGTTGCATTTAAAAGCAGCTAAATTGCAGTGTTTAAGACTTAAAAAACGCCAATACTGAAAATAGACAATGACTAGGGCTTCTTTTGCCTTTTTTTTGTTTGGTAAATTTCTTAATATTTATGGCAACATGAACTGGGCAGGAAGGTGTCATTCCAGTGCTTGACACTGGAATCCAGTTTTCCATATAATCTCATCGAAAATGTTGTAACCACTTTCTGTGCTAGTTTGCTTGCTTACAAGCAAACTTTTCTGGATCTCAGTGTCTGGGCACTGGGATGACAGGAGAAGGTACTAGGATGACACCCTGACCTCGTCGTCCCGCTACGTGTTAGCGGAATCTAGAGATACCGTGACGGTATGACGTAAAGCTCGCATTAGCTATACTTTTATGCTCACCAACTTAGCTGGATCCAAGTAGTCAAGCTACTTGGATCTGCAAATTGCAATGTTCGTACAGCTGCGTGCTTGACACTGGGATTTAGTGCAGCTACCCTAAACTGGAAGCTCATCTTGCTATTTTTGGCTGAAAGAAACATATTTTTAGAATAATGGAAACAATCAGCACTTTAATTCAAGAAGGATCGGAGTTATTATCGTCACATAAAGTTGAATCACCACATTTAGATTGTGAAATCATCATGCAGCACGTACTTGGAGTGGAAAGATCATTTATAATTGTGAACCATGCTGATCAAGTGCCGATGGAGAAAGAACTTTTATTTTGGAAATTAACAAAAAAAAGAGCGGAAAGATATCCAATATCGCAAATAATAGGTAATCGTGAATTCTGGAGTAAAAATTTTATAGTTAACCAGCATGTTTTAGATCCAAGGCCAGATAGTGAAACAATAATCCTAGCAGTGTTAAAATATTACCCAAACAAAAAACAGAAACTAAAAATTGCAGATTTTGGTACAGGCACAGGTTGTTTATTGATATCCGTACTTAGTGAGTATGAATATGCTGTTGGCGTCGGTTTTGAAAAAAGCTTGGAAGCATATAAAGTTGCCTATCAGAACACAAAAAAACATGATCTTCTCAGCAGAGCCAAAATATTTCCAAGTTCGTGGACAGAGTGCAGAGGTTCATTCGATCTTATAATCAGTAATCCTCCATATATTAAAAGAAGCAAATTGAAAGACTTGCAAGCTGAAGTGCAAAAGGAACCAAGAATTGCCCTTGATGGTGGTATTGATGGTTTGAGCTGTTACTTGAGCATTTTTCCAATATTGAGAAAGTGCCTTAAAAAAAATGGGTTTGCGATATTGGAGATAGGTGAAGATCAAAGCAATATTGACAAAATAATCCCCTCATACGAATTAGCTTTTCAGGAATATGTATATGACTTAGCGGGAATGAAGAGATGCATTGTTGTGAAAAGAACATAGCTAATGTTTTTTTGCCTTCATCCCATATTATCCTATATCATCCCAGTACCCTCTACCTAGTCATCCAAGTAGCGTGACTATTTGGATCTATATTTAACTAGATCCTATGGTCAAGCCATAGGACGACAGGAACGGTTTTATGCATTTTTTAAAGGGCAACATGTTTAAGCTTTGCTGGCAAAATGGAAAGTAAGACCAGCCTCTATACCGTGTGTGTGAAATAGTTGATTACCTATATTTATTTCCTCAGTTACTTTGCTACCTGAGCTAGGATTAAGCTTCTTTTTTTTATCATTATTAGGGTCGTCTACCACTTGTCCTAACCTTTTTGCTGTAAGCTTAATATCGCTACCAATAGCACCAAAACCTCTATATCCGATATGCATATTTACATCTTCGTTTATGCGATAGTCAAAGCCAGCTTTTAATTGACCTGCGGGTCTTATTGACGGTTTTTCAAACATCGTCATTCTTGTTGCACCGATCCCAATACCAACGTAAGGAGAAAAAGAGAAACGGTCACTTTTCCAATGATGATAAACATTTGCCATTACAGATATGTTCTCAATTTGGTCATGACTAACTGCAGCACTATAGAGATAAGTTTCTTTATCAGGATCCTCACCAGTCTCCTTTAGGTATGAAACAGTTATTTGGCTACTTGTTAAACCAATATTATCCACTTTTACAGAAGAATACATCCCTTCCAATTCAGCCCTATAGCTGTTGTTACCCAATTCCCCTGTGTAACCAAATACCACATTTGCAGCAAAAGGTGGATTATAATCTCCTTTATACTCACTTAGTGACTGACCTTCTGTGTTCTGAGCACCCCTGTCATTTATAGACAAATTTTTGATACCTGTAGTGCTTGTTTTTAGTACGCTTGTGTTATTTAAATATTGACCGTAATACCCACTACCAAAGTAAAACCCTTCTGTTTCACTTGCAAAAGATTGTTGTGACAACAATAAAGCAAATGCTGTAACCGCTAATGTTTTTTTACTAATCATTACTACTCCCCTAGTTAAAATAGCTAATCTAATACTAATTAATTAAAAATGGCTTAATATGAAAAACCTAATTATTTGCATAACTTGCACTTTTCTGAGCTAAAAATAGGCAAAGTTAACCTTACTTCTCGTCATTTTTTAATTTATCCTCATCTTCAAATTCATCCTCCTCTTCTTCGTCATCAAACCCATCATCGCTCCTATCCTCATCTTCCTCGTCATCATCTTCAAACTTATCGTCGATATCTTCATCATCAATATCTTCGTCTGCAAATTCATCTGATTCATCATATACTGCATCTTCGGTTTTAGTTTCAGCAGGATAATCAACTGAATTAGGTCCCTCAAGAACATTATTCCCCTCGTTATTAACCTTATCTTTGCTCGCAGCGGCAGAAAGAACTTTGTTTGGGTCATATGGTTCTTGTGTAGGCACACGAGTTTGTTTGAGCAGCCTTCTTGTGAAGGTGGTATCACTGTAGTACAAAATTTTCTTTGATTTAATTGGGTAAGTCGACTCTATTAAAATTATCTGATCGTCACGTGGCAACATAATAACTTCTTGAGGCAATAGCAATGCTCTCTGTATTTCAGAGATATGTAATGACCTTGAAGCAGGATTTAAATCTAAAAATTTAGGCTTATTCAACGATTCTTGTTGTACAGTTTTGTTTCCTATAAGTTGCGATATTAAATTAGCTGTTTCAATATTATTGGCTGCAAAAGTTATTCTGTAAGTCGAGTTTGACAAAAAGGAGTTCATCCCTGCTTCTTCGTATATTCCTTTGAGCTGCTCAGTATCTTGAACAATTAAGAATAACCTAACTCGATAACCACGAAAATATGCAATACCTGTTTGAAATTGCTCCATTTTTCCAAGTGTAGGAAACTCATCCATTAAAAACAATACGCCATAAGGCTCGTCATCCGATGGCAATTTTCTACATAAAAACTCAGTTGCCTGTTGGTAAAAAACCTGCATTAAAGGCCTGAGCCTAGTCAAGTTGTCAGGAGTTAAACCAACATAAACTGTAATTTTCTTCTTTTTAAAATCTAGAATATTAAAATCACTTGACGCAGTTGCAGTATCAATCAATGGGTTTACCCACAATTCAAGTGATGAGTTCATGGTTGATACAACACCTGACCTTTCTTTATCAGCTTTTTGTAAAAAAGCTGCAATATTCATATATGCTACAGGGTGTAGTATTTTACCCATTGTATCAAGAGCAACAGCAAGATTATAAACCACGTCATCACTACGCATCGTACGCACAACTTCACCAAAAGATTTAACTTTCTCTGGTGCAGCAAGTAAGTATAATACCACTCCAACAAATAAGCTTCTTGCTTCATTCTGCCAAAAGTCTTGTTCAGGCATGATTAGGTTAGCTATTTTCTGCACATCGTCAACCATCTGCCCAGGTTTTTCACTAATCCATTGTAATGGATTGTAACAGTGACTTATTCCATCTGGCTGCGCTGGATTCCATACGTATACTTTTTGTCCTTGTCGTTCTCGCCAACCACTTGTTATTTCATAGTTTTCTAATTTTATGTCGTGTACAATTACCGAGTCAGTCCAAAATAATAAATTAGGAATTACAAAGCCAACACCCTTACCAGAACCTGTAGGTGCAAATAACAATGCATGCTGAAACCTATCAGAAATGAAGTATCCTCTTTTATCTTTACCAAGCAATAATCCCTTTTTGCTTCTTAATCCTGCTTTTCGTATGTCTTTCTCTGATGCCCACTGCGAATCTCCATGAAGTGATTCCTTCTTTTTAAATGGTCGCCACTCAATTATCCTTTCTCTTAAATTCCATAAGATAATCATTAAAACAATGATAGGCAGTGCAGAAGATATAATTAATGTGATTTTGAGCTCAAGGCTATATAACTCTGGATGATGCCAACAATATTGTATATGATCAAAAATCGTTGGCCAAAGAGCTTGAGGGAAAGGCGTCAAACTAGGATTAATTGCCTTAAAATCCACAGCATCCGGACCATCAGCAAACAGAACAAACAATATACCAGATAGATAGAAGCAAAACTCAAGTACGCTAAAAGCTACTACACCTTCTATGAGAATATTACGTAGGTGATTTCTATTACTCATAAACTACTCTTCCTTAACTTATGTATAAATTTAAGCATTTTCGCTCGCAGATCTAGTAAATAATATCTCAGAAATGCTTCTTTTGCCCCCACCGGTTCTTTTTAGCTGAATAACAATATCAATCACATTTCTAATGTATGGTATAATTTGGTCTGGAGGAATGCCAAGGTTTGCTTGCATAACCATCAGTTTTATTTGCTCAAGGGCCATTGTTGGACTATCCGCATGAAGGGTTGATATTGATCCAGGGTGACCAGTATTTATCGCCCTAAGAAAACTAAAAGCTTCCGCTCCACGGAGCTCACCAACTATTATTCTGTCTGGCCTTAAACGTAAGCACGCTTCTATCAAATCTTGAGTGGTTACTTTTGCTCTGCCCTGCCCTCCTTTAGAGGCAATTAGATGGACTTTATTGGGATGATCGTTCAAAACGATTTCCCTTGCATCCTCAACAGTAATAATTCTTTCCTCATCTGGAATAGCACGCAAAGTAGCATTAGTAAAAGTAGTCTTACCAGTGGAAGTTCCACCACTAATTATAATATTTTTCTTACTTATTACAGCGTATTCTAAAAACTCTTTTATTTTTTTTTGCCTTAACAATAAATCCAAATGACGGTCAACTGGATTATCAGTTGCTTCTGTAACAGTTTCAGAAAAAGCCCCCATTTTTTCGTAATCATCGAGTGCTAACTGCATGCTAGAAGGCTTACGAATCGACATGACTACTTTATCAGGTTCACATGCTGGCGGAAATACTATCTGTATACGATAACCATTTGGTAATGTTGCCGAAAGTAACGGCGCTTCTTCGCTAAGTTTTTGTTCTGTAGCTTGAGCAATCAGTCTGCCAAGAGATTTCAAATGGTTAAGATCGAATACTTCTAATTTTTCACACCTTATTTCACCGCGATTTTCAATCCATACTTCCTTTGGCTTATTTATTGATATTTCATTTACGCCTTCTTCTTGAAATATGCCTTGTAATGGCTCCAAATATGTATCAAGTGCAGCATAGTTCATTTCATTGATTTAATATTGCCTGTGGAGGAAATACTATATCTTGGTTAACAAATACTTTCAATGCAGTGCCTTGATCAACATAAATAGTTGGTTTTTTATCTGTATATCTGCCCACTACATCCCGCATATCTTTAGAAAAATCCTCGATTGATTTCCCGATTGCTTCATCATAAACAGACTTGCTTTTTCTTTGAATTTGTTCTAACAGTTGATTTACAATTTCCAGGCTTATATTTACCTCGTCTTCTTCAATTCCTAGTGCTTTTGCTATTTCCTCTTTCATTATTTTTAGTAAATCTTGTCTGCTTTTGGCACTCCGAATTCTTCCGATAGCCCCAAGGCCTAATTTCCATTTGTCACTAGATATCTTCTTTTCTGGGTCAATAATGAGTTGGAGAGAAGAAAAATCTATTTCGGTTGCAGTGATAGACTTTACTGCATCTCTGACAGTTAGCGTATCAACAAGATTAGAAGCCTTTTGCCCTATAACAGCAGAACCAATCGAAACACCAGCAAGTGTCACCGAAGAGAATAACGCACTTACTATTTTGTTATCAACTATTCCTGCTATTCCTGCTCTACCAAGCTCGTCAGTACTAAGTGATGAGATTGCAATATCTATTCCATGTGGCAGAATCACTCTATTCCAGTTTATATTTACACGAGATTTAGCAACATTCGAGTCAAATGAATAACTGCCTATCAATCTTGAGCCTTTAGGTATTAAAACTGTATCACCAGTTTCTGCATAAACATCTCTACTCACCATAGCACGCAGCATTCCTTGCAGATCAGAGTTTATTGCAGTTTCAAGAACAGCATCAATAATTTTACCTTGAGTAATCATTAAACCAAGCTTTCCTACTCTGGTAGCTTTGCTCGATTGTGCTGAAGTGTCGGATAAAATAGCATCAGCAGCCTTGTTCTCTCCACTACCACCTGAAATTGTCAACATCTGTGCACTACGTCTGTCTCTAGGATAACCGCCACCCCCTATTGTAGGAAACGAGGTAGGTAAATTGCCCATAACATTACTAGAAGGAAAATTTTGCTTTGGCAAAATAGGTATATTTGACACAGGAGTTTCTTTTGGTTTCTCTTCTTCTTTTTTCATCACTTCTTCTTTTCTAATTTGTTTTATTTCTGGTATGATTAGTGGTGTAGGAAGAGGAGGTAAGGGTGGTAAGGGATCAGTTATTATTCTTTCAGGAACCATTACATTATCTGGAACTTGTTCCAACTTTCCTTTCAATTCTTGAACGTTTTGCTTTGTTTCCTCTTTTTTAATAACTTCTGAACCCTCTTTAGGAGAAGGACTAAAATAGAGATAATACACTCCACCAGCCAGAAGCACTAAAATAATGACCATCAATGCCCTATGACCTTGATTAGAGCCAACTGTTACTACCTTATTCTCTATTTCTGATTCATCTTCTGAATTGTTACGCCTTTCTTTATTCATATTGCATGTACCACAGCTAAAGTGACCTATTTATAATTTCAACTTCACCATCTTCATAACGCATAAATAGCTTTTTATGTACTCCTTTTATTATAACATAATCATCAAATAACAGCCTTTTACAAGGTTTATCCTCCCCTTCTACAAAAACCTGAGGTATTTTATTATTATTTCTAAATTTTAAATAGGTTAAATAACCATCATCAAATAACTCGATCGGAACTATATCCGCATTACCACCTTCATCAATATATGTATAATTGTACTTCGTATCATTTTCTTGTATTATTTTTTCTAGCTTGTCTGTAGTATATTGCATTTGAGTAGGTAAAGAAACCTCATCTAAATCAACATCAAATTCACCTTCTTCTTGAGGATAATAAAAACGTACTACGTAAGATATATCCTTTTCAGCAGAATAATCGTGATCTACTTTCTTAGCATCAGTATCCGGGTATTTATCGTAGTTTGGCCTTGAGATTAAATCAAAAATGTAATTTCTTTTTTTAGTTGTCGTAATAATCATGTTAGTGCGACTACTAACTTCAAATGGCATGATAAGCAATTTATTGTCATAAGGATTAATTTTCCAACTTGATGCATCACCAACAGCGATATTTTTAACTTTTTCTCCTTCCGCAAATTCAATATAAGAATAGTAACCCTGACTAAAAACCACCGTAAATACTTCATTAGGGCTATACACAAAAGTCTTTATTCTACTATCTATAGAAATAGGCTCATTATAATTAATGGATGCGTTTAAATTGCCACTTACAAGTAAAGCTAAAACTAATAATATCCTATACATATTCATCATCTACTCTATATGAAATAACTTGAAATCCTAATGGGTTAATATATCTTTGCTGATCATCCATTTCAAGCGATACATATCTATATGACATAATAACTATCTTATTTTTTCTCGTAGAACTTCCATCTTTCCGTGTAAATTCCACAAAAAATCTCACCTGAAGAGCATCGTTACCCAACTTTTGAATTGAGCGAATTTTAAATTCACTTTTGGTATCTGAATATAAATTAAAAAGATCATCCATATTCTGCGATCCTACATAATTTCTAAATTCATTATACACATCAGGTGAGGAAAACAACCTCACCTTTGTATAATAGTTATAATTATAATGATATGGATCAAAAACCTCCCTTGCTTTTATATACTCTGAAATAAAATAATCGTTTAGCGCTTCATCTGCAGAATACTGTTTTACTGTGACAGGATCAACCAATTGCACTATTCCTGATTTCTTGTCAATTTCTATAACAAATGGCTCAATAGTGCTACTTGTGCTAATTTTAAATATGACTAATATGCTGATAGAGATCGTTGCTAATAATATTAATGCAAATAAAAGTAGAATATTCCTTTGAGCAATAACTGTGCTGTAGCGGTTTGAATTCCAATTTATATCCTTATCTAAGGATTCAGTATTTTTTTCTCGCTTAAAAAATCTTAGCATTTTAGTATTCCTAAAAATCTTAACTTATGTTAATAAACATAGCAAATTAACAAAGTAGTTACAGCAAAAAAGCTAAAAAACTCTTAATCTATGGCCTAATTTACCAAACTTTGTCTCCATATATGAATCGTTATATTTATTACGTTCCACAATAAGTGGTAGACACTTTGTAACTCCTATACCACTACTTTCCAATTCTGACAATTTCCTATCATTGTTTGTAAGTAATTGGATTTTGTTAATGTTCAATTTCTTAAGCATTTTAGCTGCAACAGCAAAACTCCTTTCATCATCTTCAAAACCCAATATTCTATTTGCATCAACAGTATCAAGATTATGTCCTCTTTGCATACTGTACGCTCTTAACTTATTAGTTAAACCAATGCCTCTTCCATCTTGCATCAAATACAATATAATACCACTTCCAGAGTCAGCTATCATTTGAATTGCTTGATGTAACTGACTTCTGCAATCGCATGACAAGCTATCTAACAAGTCACCCGTATAGCACGAAGAATGAATTCTCACTAATGGTTCGTCATCTTTATCTGGATTGCCAATGATAATTGCATGATGTTCTCTTCCACCACTTTCGGTTCTATAAGATATGATATTTACTTCTTGAGTCTGTTTTAAAAATAATGATGTTTTGCACACTTCATATACATCCTGATTTTCTTGAAAATTATTTATGAATGACGTGTCCAGTGCAATAACGTCATTTTTCTCGCACCAATTTCGCATTTCATGGTTATTCTCAAAAGTCATATCAGCCACTAACGCGTATGGCAATAATTCTGAGAACTTAAGCAAGGCAATAGCACATTCATCTATTGTCTTTGAGCATTGCAACTCTTTTATGCAATCTTCCTTTGAACAGTTTATTAAATAGAGCAGTTCATCAAAATTATTCACCAACAGACGTTTGCTGTTATGTTCTTTATTCTGAGATATGTATTTTACCTTACTTGAAGTTAAAGTAACATATACATTACTTGATGTAAGCTTGTATTGATTAAATAAATCTCTTTCTAAAGCCTCAGCAGCAGCAAACAATAGGTAATTACTTTCATCATATATTACAATTGGCCGACCGCGCCTGATTTCGCTGATAGCTCTTTCTACCTTATTGCTACTCTGATTTCCTATAAACATTTTTACCCATATTAAACAGCGATAAAAACTGGTGCGGCCGAGAAGACTTGAACTTCCAAGGCCTTATGAGCCACAGCGACCTCAACGCTGCGTGTCTACCAATTCCACCACGGCCGCACTATATTCTAGTTTTTATATAATTATTTTAAATTACTTAATCATTTTAGAATTTTTCATCTAGAGTGTCAATCTGATACTAGAATAATTTAGAAATTGTTTGTATAATTTGATTATGAATTTTGTGATTATAAGTTTTAATCATTTAAGATAACCTTACTACTAATTTTTAACTTAGGTTTTTATACAAATGAATATAGCTAATATCTTTATTTTTTTAGCTCTCTCTCTTATAACTAGCTTTCATTTCGTCCATGCACAAATATTATACACATGGTCTCAAGTTATCCCAGAAAATAAACTAAGCATACGCGCAATTACGGACAATGACATGTGTCCCATTGTTTATGTTGATGGCGAGGAAACAGAAATGCTGAATCGCAGCTCAATTAACAATGGTGGTCATAACGAAACAGTTTGTGAACTGACAGTACAAACAAGTGCCAAAAACATTAGTATTGAGGATCTACGGGTTCCTATATTACCAAAAAAGGTTAATAAAATTGCTTTCATTGGTGACACGGGCTGTAGAATAAATATGTTATTTCAGCAGGAATGTAATTCGGTAGATAGCTGGCCTTTAAAAAAAAATTTAGATTCAATCGCCCTTCATAAACCAGATTTAATTATCCATGTTGGTGATTATCATTATAGACAAACAAAATGTAGAAATACAAAAAAGTGTGGCGATATTTATGGATATAATAAAGAAGTTTGGTACGCTGATTGGTTTGAGCCTGCAAAGGATATTTTATCACAATCCCCTTTCCTTTTTGTTCGTGGAAACCATGAGAGTTGTGATAGAGCTTATGAAGGATGGTTCAGGTATCTAGATTCATACCCCTTTTCGTCTGAAAAATGTGGAAACTTCGTTTCTAGTTGGTCCTTAGATGCTGGACCGATGAAATTTTTTATCTTCGACTCTTCATCCGGTGAGGATATTTTTACAACCCAAAGCACAATTGATGCTTTTGAGAGGCAATTTGATAAATTGATACAAAATAGTTCTGACAAGCCCATGTGGTTTTTAACTCATAAACCGCTTTGGAGATCTCCAAAAAAAGAATTTTTGACATTAAAAAGCCATGGTAATCTTACACAAATCGAAGCTTTTGGAGATAAATTTCCAAGCAATGTTACTACCATAGTTTCTGGCCACATTCATATAGCCCAGATTTTATTAATGGATAATGTTCCAGACCAAATTATAGTTGGAAACGGTGGTGCATCATTACACGCTCAAGATCAAGAATCTGTTTATCAAAATGTAGAATTTGACTATTCAAATGGTAAAAACTACTTAGCACACGAGGTTAGAAACTTTTTTGGCTTTGGCTTTGCAATACTAAATTTAGATGATCACGAATTTACCTTCTATAATCAACACAATAAGGAAATGTATTCTGCGAAGCTAACAGAAGATTTTAAACTTAAACGGATTAAAACTATAGTCGATTCATTTTAGGATTTGTTATTAGCTATTTTAAAAACGCTACTTAAACATTTTTTTTAATCGATTGATTTCATCAGCAAATTTTGAGTCGGTCTTTATAAAATTTTCTACTTGTTTTACTGCATGTATAACAGTAGCATGGTCTCTGCCACCAAAGTTTCTCCCAATATCTGGTAGGCTTTTTTGCGTAAATTTTTTGGCAAAATACATAGCTATTTGTCTTGGCCTTGCAAGACTGCGAAGCCTTCTATTGGATTGCATATCTGCAACCTTTATATTGAAAAATTCAGCTACTTTCTTTTGTATTTCTTCTATTGTGACTGACCTATGATTTGACCTAAGAAGATCGATTAGGGTTTCACTAGCTGATTCTACCGTCATACTTCTTCCAATTAATGAGGTATGGGTAACCTTATTTAATGCTCCTTCTAATTCTCTTATATTAGATTTTATGTTCCTTGCTAAAAACTCTAGGACATCTTTCGGAACATACATATTCATCTGCTCCACTTTTGCCTGCAATATACCAAGCCTTAATTCAAAAGTTGTTTCATTAATATCTGCCACCAACCCCCAACCGAGTCGTGATTTTATTCTTTCTTCCACTCCATCAAGATCACTAGGAGACCTATCAGCTGATATAACCAATTGTTTATTTTGGTCTATCAATGCATTGAAAGTGTGAAAAAATTCTTCTTGTGTACTATCTTTACCACTGATAAATTGCACATCATCTACCATCAATACATCTACTGATCTAAATTGCTCTTTAAATAACATAATATCTTTGCTTCGCAGCGCTGTAATATATTGGTACATGAATTTCTCTGCTGATAAATACACCACTTTTCTTTTTGCTGATGGGGAATTGACTATGTGCCAAGCTATAGCATGCATTAGATGTGTTTTACCAAGTCCCACTCCACCATATAGAAACAAAGGATTGCTGCCTAATATTGGATCTATAGATTCTGCCACACGCTTTGCCGCCGTAAATGCTAATTCATTTGGCTTTCCCACTACAAAATTATCAAAGGTGAACCTTGGATCCAGCGGCGAACCAAGATTATGATTACTTTCCTCTCTGTTTTTTAGTATAACATTAAAATTTGAATTCCTCTCCTCAATTACTTGAATATCAATAGAACGTATACTTTTATCTTCGCTTTGCCATAATGATAATATTTTTTTCATGTAATGAACTGTAATCCACTCTTTTATAAACCTTGTTGACACGGATAAAAGAACTTCCCCATTTCTGCTACTGACAAATTTTAGTGAACTCAGCCAGCTATTATATGTTGCTTCTCCATAAAGATTATAAAGACAATTTTGGATTTTTTCCCAAGTAACATTGTGATCCGTTGCTGTAATAATCTGATCAAAAAACATAGTAGAAACCTTAGGGCTAGTTAAGTTCATATACCACACCAAGAAAAAAGCAATAATTAGAAAATATAAGATAATCAATAGCTTACTGCAAAATGAAAAGCTAATACTACTTAATACATACTAAAAATTATGGTGATTTTTTGATGGGTTGTAAAGGGTATAAAAACATTAAAATTGATCATTTTTATTTCAAAAAAATGAAAAATTTGTAAATGTCGCTTGTATCGAGGATTAGAAGCATGCTATTAAAAACAGTAATACATTATGTATAAATAAGATGTTAAATTTACTGGCAAATAAGTAAAGTATTCATATAAATATAGCTAACCTAATATAGATTTACTGAAGCAAATTTATGATTATATTAAGTAATTTGAGTTGTTATGCTGTATTCGGTATTGAACTAGAGTTTTACATTGAAGGAATAGAAAAAGAATACTTATTTCTGAATAGCATCAAAAATAAAATAGCATCTCTTGAATTTTCTTGCGAGAAGGAGAATTCTACACATCAGTATGAGATAAAAAGTGGTTGTTATACGAACTCCTACAATTTAATTAAGCATTTTGAGTTAGCAAAACAATCACTTACTGAAACAGCACAAAAACTAGGTGGGAATGTTTCTTTTAAAGCAAAGCCTTATTTGGATAGAGCAGGCAGTGCATTAAATGTGCATGTTAATCTCGTGAATTCAAATAACGGTAACTTATTTTATATCAATGAGCAAAAGTACAGTGACTATCTGATTCATAGTATTGGTGGATTATGTGCAATGATGAAAAAACATATGTTGTTTTTTGCTCCAAATGATGATTCATATTTAAGATTTCAGTATCCGGATATTCACACTCCAACTACGATTAGTTGGGGAGTAAATAACAGAACTGCTGCGATAAGAATTCCCTATTTTGGCAACGATTCCAAAAGATGCCGCCTAGAGCACCGTGTTCCTGGAACAGATTGTAACCTTGAAAAAGTACTCACAGCAATAATTGAAGGTATAGTTTTTGGTATAGAGAACAAAATTGCTCCGCCAAATAGAGTGTATGGCATTGCATCTGATCCTCAATATAAGATGGAGAGTTTGATATAGCAACTACCTGTTAAACCCTAACCCATTAAACTCCTTTGAGGTAATTGGCCATTCTAGCACTTTCCTCACATCATTATTTACATTCCCATACTGTAATAGCAAGTCTGCAGCAGATAGTTTCTGCGTACTTTTAGATGATCCAAGCCCTATATTGGTAAGGTTGCTCGGTGGCTGCTCAGGAAGTGGATTACCAGATACATCCATGTGTTCAGGGAGAGATTTCATCTGATTCTTTATAGAGCTAGAGTTATTTTGTGCAGGATTTCTATCATCTGACATGTCAAGAATAATTTTCTCAGGTACTACCATAATTTTTGTATAATCAGCAGAATGACTGCCTTCAGTGTTCTGAAATTCATCAAGAATTGGTTCGCCAAACGCATTTATAGGGCCACCAAGTGATCCTTTCTCCATGCGCTCTTCTGCTCTTTTCCTTATTATTTCTTCTGCTAGCTCAGTTTCAGTTCTTTTTGGTTCTTTTACGGTACCTTTTTCTTCACCTTCATCTCCTGAAACACCAGTAATTTCAGCAGGCTGTTCTTTTTTAGTTCTTATTGTATGAATCAGCGAAAGTAATAAGTAAGTAACTGCAGCAGCAGAAACGATAATGGCTATCTTTGCGGCAATGTGGATTGCTGTTAAAAATATTAAAGCTGATAAAGCTCCAGCTAATCCAGACACAATAACTTTATTTTTGCCTTTTGTTATATTTAGAATTGCCACCATAATAACCTCTCAAATACTGCTCTAGAATTATTATACAGAAATTTTCTTATACTTGCAATTTTGCAAAAATTTTAATTATTTGCGTAAAGTTTTAAAGCTACACAAGGATTAATTAATATGCAATGTATCTCGACTATAATATTGTACAAACGCACATATTCAGCTAACATTCAACATGCAGAGCTTACTCATAGAGCGAAACAGGGCGGTGGTATTATTACTTATAGTAATTTTTATCTTCGGTTCATACGTTTATGTAAAAATACCAAGGGAAAGCAATCCTGGTATACAGATTCCTATAATCAGCGTGTTTGTTGGACTTCCTGGGATTTCTGCTCAAGATAGTGAAAAGCTATTAGTGCTTCCTATAGAAAATGAACTAAGATCCATCGAAGGTGTAAGAGAATTGAGAGCTTTTGCAACTAATGATGGTGCTCACATGATACTCGAATTTGGAACAGAGTATGATAATAAAGAAGTGCTCGATAATGTCCGTTCAAAGCTTTCAAACATAAAATCGAAGTTACCTGTTGAAGCGGAATCTCCGATAATCAATGAAATAAACTTGAGCTTATTTCCGATACTCAATGTCGGCTTAATTGGTAATTTGCCAGAAAGAGCCTTAACTGAAATAGCACGCAAGCTAAAGAAAGAAATAGAATCTCTGCCAAATGTTCTCAAAGTTGAAGTGGCAGGTATGCGTAAAGAAACAGTGGAAGTGATAGTTGAGCCCACAGTTCTAACAAAATATAACATTCAATCAAACGAAATATTCCAAGCTATATCAAGCAATAACAGATTAGTGGGAGCTGGGTCACTGGAAAATGATACCGGTAAATATTCGATTAAAATATCAGGGTTATTAAAAGATATAGAAGATATTATGAATATTCCTATTAGATCTCAAGGCGATGCAGTTTTGAGAATCAAAGATATAGCAAAAGTATACCCTAGGTTTGAGGATCACCAAGGATTTGCTCGCATTAATGGATTACCTAGTGTCGTGCTAGGAATTTCAAAACGTAACGGAAAAAACATAATAGACACAGTAAATCAAGTAAAATACTTAATGGATAAGGCAAAAGATCAATTACCTGAAAATTTAAAAGTGGTGTACTTAAACGACCAGTCAAAAAACGTCCGCGATGTGCTTGATGACTTGGAAAACGGCATAATATTTGCTGTGTTGTTAATATTGATCATAATGATGCTTTCTATGGGGACAAGGATTGCTATTCTTGTGGCACTCTCGATACCCGGTTCCTTTCTCATTGGGATAATAGCTCTTTACTTTATGGGTATAACCTTAAATATCGTTGTGCTCTTCAGTTTAATTATGGCTGTTGGCATGCTGGTTGATGATGCAATTGTGATCAGCGAATATGCCGATAGAAAGATGATCTGCGGAATGGACAAAGTAGAAGCTTTTTACACTTCAGTTCGTGATATGTTTTATCCGGTTCTATCATCAACGTTAACTAAATTAGCAGTGTTTTTTCCTCTATTATTCTGGCCTGATACTGTTGGTAAATTCATGCAGTACATACCAATTACAATAATCCTAACTTTGACTGGATCGCTCATTATGGCTTTGGTTTTTATACCAACACTTGGTGCAATATTTGGTAAGCCTTCGATAACTTCAAAAAAAGAAATAAAAAAAATGAGTGCTATAGAAAGTGGTGAAATAAAAAATGCTGGGCCTATAATAAGAGCTTACGTACGCATGCTAGAGAAGGTTTTGGATCATCCTAAAAAATTCGTATGTGCTACTGTATTCGTTTTGTTTTCATTTAGTGTGCTGTACTTTACTTTTGGTCCTGGAGTAACGTTTTTTCCGAAAGTGGATTCAGATAATATTTTAATCAGTGTTAAAGCAAAAGAAAGCTTATCAGCCAAAGAACGAGATCTGATACTCAAAGAAGTGGAAGAACGCATTTTGAGCATTGAAAAAGAAATTCATGTTTCTTATGCTAGATCAGGAGCATTTTCAGACAACGTTATCGCCAGAATACAACTAGAACTTATGGATTGGCGCTTCAGGCGCAAAGCTAAGCACATACTAAATGATATAAGGAGCAGTGTGCAAGACATGAAAGGAATAATAATTAATGTTCAAGAGGAAAAGCCAGGACCGTCGGCTGACAAGCCAATACAAATTAACCTCAGCGGGAGTGTATCCAGTTTGAATTTAGCAGCAGAGAAAATTCTAGAAATTATGAACCAACCTTCATCCGGGTTTATAAATATTCAAGATAGCAGATCAGCACCTGAAATAGAGTGGAATATGAGTGTTGATAAGAGTAAGGCTACAAGCTCTGAAGTAAGTGTTGCAACCATTGGCGATTTTATAAAGATGGTTACAAATGGAGTATTGATTGGAAAATATAGACCAAATAACACGGATGAAGAAATCGATATTGTACTCCGTTTCCCCAGAAAGGACCGCAATATGAAGACTATAGACAATCTTTTTATCAATACAGTTAATGGCCCGTATCCTATGAGCAACATAGTAAAATATGCTCCCGAAAAAAAGGTAAACAAACTAAACAGGATTGATGGATTACGCACAGTGACAATCTCTGCTGACGTTGATACTGGCTATCTTGTTGATGAAAGAGTAAAGTTCATTCAGAATTCTATTGCCCAGGATTGGGACAAGGGAGTAAAAATTGATTTTAAAGGCGACAAAGAAGATCAACAAAAATCAGGAGCATTTTTGTTAAAGGCTTTTATATTAGCGATTACACTAATGATATTGGTATTAGTGACACAGTTTAATAATGTATACCATACATTTATCGTAATGACAGCAGTGTTTTTATCCACAACATGTGTGTTTTTTGTTTTCTTTCTTATCCAACAAGTTTTCGTAGTTGTTATGTGTGGAGTGGGGATAATTGCTTTGGCAGGAATTATAGTGAATAATAACATACTATTGCTTGATGCCTTTCATCATCAAATTAAGGTACACAAAAATGACATCAAGCGATGTGTAATAAACGCTGCAATTTCTCGCGTTAGGCCAATATTGCTTACCGTTGCAACCACAGTTCTTGGTTTAATACCGATGATTACCAGGTTAAATATCAATTTTTTTACGCTACAAATCACATATGATGCTCCATCAAGCCAGTGGTGGGTTGACATTTCAACAACCATAGCAAGTGGAATATTGGCTGCAACGGTTTTAACTTTATTCTTTACTCCTGCGTTGCTTGTTATACAAAAACATGAAAAAACTTGACTTAAATTAGCAATCATTTAACATTTAAGATAGTGTTCTTTGCCCGTTGGAGCTATAATTATAACTAATTACATTGGATTTATTTATTATGATTGCTAATCGTAAAAGCAGTGTTAAGCAGAAAAGTAACAAGAATAACATAGTTGGAAGCCTTGATGTAATAAATACAGCAGGAGAGCTTTCACTTCAAAAAGGTTTAGATTTTGATGTTGTAATAAAGGCACTAGAAAGTGCTATAGAAGCAGTGGCTCATCAAAAATATGGTAGCAAAAGTAAAATTGTAGTTGATATAGATAGAAACACAGGCAAAGTTACTTCATATAGAAAACTAAAAGTTATTGATGATGAATCAAATGAAAAAGAGAATACTGAGTGTGAATCAATTACGCTTACACAAGCTAAATTAATAAAAGGAGATGCAAAAGTTGGAGATACTGTTAGTGAATTGCTCTCTCTTAACACTGATCTTGCTTCAGCAAGAATTGCCCAGCAAAAGATTGCTCAAGTAATTAAAGATGAAGAGTCAAAAAAGCAATATGAGGAGTTTAAAGATAAAGTGGGAGAAATAAGGTATGGTATTGTTAAACAAGTAGAATATTCAGATCTTATTATAGACATAAATGGCACTAGGGCATATCTTCCATTGCGAAATTTAACTGGTGGTGAATCATTTCGTGAAGGTGATAAGGTTAAAGCTTACATACAGACTGTTAAGCGCTCTGATGATGGACGTCAAATTATTCTTTCTAGGACTCATGAAGGCTTTTTGGAGGCATTATTAAATCAAGAAATACCAGAAATTGCTGACGGATTAGTGACAATTAAAGGTATAGCTAGAGATGCTGGTTCAAGGTCTAAGGTTGCCGTTTTCTCTCCCGACAAGAACATTGATCCAGTAGGTGCTTGTGTTGGAGTTAAGGGAGATAGAATAAAAACTATTATACACGAATTAAATGGTGAAAAAATTGACGTTATAAATTACTCCTCAGATTTGGGTCAATTCGTTATTAAAGCCATTACTCCTGCAGAAGTATCGAAGGTTATTATTGATGAAAATGAAAATTGCATAGAGTTAATAGTTGCTGAAGATCAATTGAGTTTAGCGATAGGAAAAAAGGGCCAGAATGTAAGATTAGCTTCAGAGCTTGTTGGATGGAAAATTGAGATATTAAGCACTCAGCAAGAATCAGAAAGGCGAAGTAAAGAACTTAGTCAATGTTCAGCTTTATTTGCTGAAGCTTTAAACTTAGAAGAGATTATGGGTCAGCTATTGGTAACAGAAGGTTTTTCAAGTGTAGAAGACATATCTAGCGCTTCAATTAAAGAGCTTGCTTCAATAGAGGGCTTTAATGAAGATATTGCAAACGAACTTCACAATAGAGCAAATAAGTACCTGAAAGCAGAAAATGATAGAAAAATAGAAGAGCTAAAAAGTTTAGGTATGGAGGATGATGTAATCAATTTAACTTTATCAATAGACAATAAAATTGCTCTTAGTAAGCATGATATTAAGACTTTAGAGGACATAGCAGATTTATCAAGTTATGAGTTTTGCAGCATACTCTCTTCCTCATCCGATAGCAAAGAAGATCTAAAAGATACAGTAGATTCAATAATCATAGAAGCACGTAAAAAGCTTGGATTAATATAATAAAATAATATGAATAATGAAGATATCAGTGATAAAAAATTAACGCTCCAAGGTTTAAGCAAGCTTAAATTAGACCTCAATTTAAACTCTTCAGCTAGCCCAAGTACTGGAGCTACAGTAGTAAAAAAAAGAAGAAAAAAATCTCATGATGCAGAAGAACATAATTTATTTGACGAGAGTAAATTATGTTCTTTAACAGAGAAAGAACAAATTTTTCGCATTAATGCTGTGCAGAATGCTGCTTTGCTGAAAGAAAGAAATCAGAGAGAAGAAAAAGAGAAAACAGCAAAAGAAGACAGCAATAAAGAGATTGACGAGAAAAATGAAGCGGACGCTTTATCTAAGGAAATAAATAAGCAAGTTTTAAGTAATACCCACTTAGTTGAACCAAAAGAAGATAGTATTGACCATGAGGACAACGATAAAAAGTCTTTTAAAGTCAACAAAGATATATATTCTAAGCATTCTAAACTGGTAATTGCACAGGCAATAGATGAAAAAACTGAACACCCCCCTGTATTTAAGCAAAGGTTTGGTATAAGAGGTAGAAAGTCAAAGTTTACTAAGGGTAAAAATATATCAAGAGAAGTTATTATACCAGACAAAATAACTATCAGGGAGTTATCTATTCGCATGGCAGAAGATAGCAAGAGTGTGCTAAAAATGTTCAAAGAAGAAGTCGGTGAGAGTTATAGAGTAGATGATCTGGTGGATCCAGATATAGCATGTGAAATAGTGGAAAAATTTAATCATACGGCTAAACGAGTGAGCGATACCAACAGAGAAAAAGATTTATTTTTTATAGAAGGCAGAGAAAGCCTGCCTAAAAAACCTAAACCACCAATCGTCACTTTTATGGGACACGTCGATCATGGTAAAACCTCATTGCTCGATGCATTTCGTGAATCTAATGTTGCAGAAAGAGAGTCAGGTGGCATAACTCAACACATAGGTGCTTATCAAATAACGACAAAAGATAAGCAAAAAATTACCTTTATTGATACACCAGGACATGAAGCGTTCACTGCGATGCGTGCACGTGGTGCCAATATTACTAATATAGTTGTAATAGTAGTTGCAGCTGACGATGGAATCATGAAACAAACAGTTGAAGCAATAAATCATGCAAAAGCAGCAAATGTTTCCATTATAGTTGCTATTAATAAAATTGATAAATCTGAGCCTGGTGATGTAGAAAAAATAATTAATAGTTTGCCTCAATATGATCTCATCCCTGAAGGGCTTGGTGGTGATGTTATGATTATGCCAGTATCAGCAAAAAAGAAAACTAATTTAGATAAACTAGAAGAGGCGATTTTGTTAATCGCTGAATTAATGAAGCTAGAAGCAATAGAAGATTGTCGAGCACTTGGATGGGTAATAGAATCCAAAATAGATAAAGCGAAAGGAATATCAGCCACATTGATAGTTGAGGAAGGAACGTTAAAGGTTGGTGATATATTGGTAGTTGGTACAACATACAGCAAAGTACGTAGTATGGTTAATCACCTCGGTCAAAGAGAAAAAGCAGCACTACCCTCCGCTCCAATTGAAATTACTGGTCTAAATGGTGTACCAAATGCTGGAGATAAATTTGTTGTTGTAAATTCTGAAAAGCAGGCGCGTGAAATTGTTGAATACAGGCTAGAGTTAATCAAGAAAAAGAAAGAAGATTTGGGCGACAATAATTTAGATATATTCAGTCGTAATAACAGCGAAACAGAAGAACTATCTGTAGTTTTAAAGTGCGATGTAACTGGTTCTATTGAAGCAATATCAAGTTCAATTGATAAACTCGGTAAAGACCAAGTGAAATTAAATATCCTACACAAAGCAGTAGGAGGGATAACAGATTCAGATGTGCTGCTTGCAGAAGCATCAAGTGCAGTAATTTTAGCTTTTAATGTAAAAGTGGACTCAAAAATAAGGGACTTGGCAAAACAAAAAGGTATAGAAATACATACTTATAACATAATATACGAGCTCATTGACGACATGAGAATGTATTTAACTAAAATGTTAAAGCCTGTTACACGAGAGGTTCGTGTTGGCTTTGCATCTGTGAGGCAAATATTTAACGTATCTAAAGCTGGTAATATCATTGGATGTTACGTAAGTGATGGAGTCATAAGAAAAGATTCTTTAATTAAGGTAATGCGTGGTGGCAAATTGGTGCATGAAGGAAAGTTAAAAGCACTACGTAGATTTAAAGATGATGTTAAAGAAGTAGGTGTAAACTTTGAATGCGGAGTATCACTAGAGGGTAATGTCGATATTAAAGTTGGAGATATTTTGGAAGCTTATCAATTAGTGCAAGAAGAAAGGGTGTTATAGTAGCTGGATATGAAAAAGGAAATTAGAAACCTAAAGATAGCATCGGTATTGCATAGAGCAATATCAAGAGTTCTAATGGAAGGTAAGGTGTTCAATAAAAATGTATCGGTATCTGACGTAAAATTAAGTAAAGATTTGAAAAAAGCAGATGTATATATTGTGTTATCTTCATTGAATATTCAAGTAGCTGACTACTTAGATCCAGAAAAAAGACGCACTGGAGATCCTTCTGAGAATAATTGTGATATTAACACTGTTGTTAATGAAATGAACCAGTCTGCATGGTCAATACGTAAATCTATATTGTGTTATGTTGATTTGCGATTTATACCTGAGTTAGTTTTCAAGCCTGATTTAGCGTTCGATAATTTTGTTAATGTAAGCAAAATATTACATAATCACACTTAATTAATGTATTTCAACCATTACTTTTCATTAATGAGGTTGCACAGTTTAACAGGTTTGTGGCTTGTGCTATTTCCCAGTTTGAGCGGTATTCTTTTAGCCTCAACTTCTCTATCGTATCAGGTTCTTTTTCTCCTTGTTTTGTTTACTATAGGTGCATTTTTAATGAGACCCGCAGGGTGCATAATCAATGATATCTTCGATAGAAAAATAGATGCGCACGTTGAACGAACAAAATATAGGCCACTTGCAAGTGGTGCATTAAACATAAAGCAGGCTTTAGCTTTACTTTCACTGTTACTGTCTATTGCCCTGGTAATCTTATTATTAACTAATAAAACTACACTCATACTTGGAATAATCTCAATGTGTATGATAGCTACTTACCCTTTATTAAAGCGGTATGTTTGGTGGCCACAATTGTTCTTAGGGTTTACCTTCAATATGGGATCGCTCATGGGCTCAGCAGCAATAACAAACCAGATCAGTATAGAATCCTTGCTGTTTTATATAGGATGCGTCTTTTGGACACTTAGCTATGACACCATATACGCCCATCAAGATAAAAAAGATGATGAAAAACTCGGGATGAAATCTACCGCATTATATTTTGGTGATACAACAAAATCTTGGTTGAAAAGATTTTATTTAATATCTCTGATGACGTGGCTATATGCTGGTATCTTATCATCATTAAATAACATTTTTTATATTGCTCTACTTGCTGTAGGGTTCATATTTCACCGCCAATACAAAAATTTCAATCCTGACGATCCCAGTCAATGCATGTCCATATTTAAAAATAATTCCTACGTAGGGTTGCTTCTCTTTTTTGGCATCCTTTTAGATAGAATTATCACCTAGGTCTCAAGAGTTTTGGCTCTAATGAAGTCAATAAACTCAGGTACTCGCAGAAACGAAAATTGCTTGACAAACTCCGCCAGCCCTCTTATCATGAAACTGAAGCTATTGTATTTGCTTTCGCCAATCTGCAGATTAAAAGGTAAGGATTACTTAATGTATCGGCGTCTTATGTTCAATTTTTTGCAGTATATAGATACTGTATGTCTTTA
>NZ_JAPQLN010000114.1:27830-54814 GCF_028981745.1 Wolbachia endosymbiont of Drosophila tristis
ACATTTAAACTAAGGTGAGTTGCATTTAAAAGCAGCTAAATTGCAGTGTTTAAGACTTAAAAAACGCCAATACTGAAAATAGACAATGACCAGGGCTTCTTTTGCCTTTTTTTTCGTTTGGTAAATTTCTTAAATATTTATGGCCAAACGACAACCGTCATCCCGCTACTTGTTAGCGGCTGAGATACCGCGAATGAATCGCGGTATGACGGTTCGCGGTGACATGACGATCAGCCTTGTCATTCTAGCGCGTGGCGCTGGAATCCAGACTTTAACTGATATGATTACAGAAAGAGAATTTATTAGGTAGTTATAGACACTGAAAGTGGTAAAACTTACCACTTTCAAGTAAAGAAAACTACGTTTACGCCTTCTATAATTTCTATGGATTATTCACTACTGCACCGTCTTCACAAATCACACCTCCTGGTGTTATTTTTGAAACGACTACAGGAGCGCCAAAAAACACAGCAGTAAATGCACCGAGTGCAAAAAGCGCTGGCCATGGCATTCTGCCAAATATCGCAAGCAAAGCTGCACCTATTATCACTATTGTGATCATCGGCCCACCTATGCCGTGAGTATAGCCTATTATCTTGCATATCACTGATGATGTTATATCACTTTCATCAACAAAAACGGTGTTGGTGGTGCCACCACTAGTATTAGCATTTGCATCAAACGCAAAGGAGAGAATTAACGCCACAAGTAGAAGAAAATTTTTCATTACGCCTCCTATAATTTCTGTTTCATGTTTGATTATCTATCGCTTTGATTAAATTGAAGTAAATGGTGAGGGTTCTAGTAAATTTGTCATCCTATCAGTTTATAAAAATTCCCGGATCTCAGTGTTATTCACTTGGACAACATTTATACAATTGTGGAATAATGGTGCTCCTTTAAGGAGCACCATTTAGCTAATGTTTTTCTGAAATTTTAGTGCCTAGTTGCATGTATTTGTTGTTGCATTCCATACTTTACCATCAGGGCAAGCAGTTGCACCATTTTTACAAATCACACCGCCTGGTACTATTTTTGAAACAACTACAGGCGCACCAAAAAACACAGCAGTAAATGCACCGAGTGCAAAAAGCGCTGGCCACGGCATTCTGCCAAATATTGCAAGCAATGCTGCACCAATTATTACTATTGTGATCATCGGTCCACCTATGCCGTGAGTATAGCCTACTATTTTGCATATTGTATTTGACGTTGCGTCATCAGTAACACTGCTAGCAAAAGCATTATCAAATGCAAAGAAGAGAATTAACGCCACTAGTAGAAGAAAATTTTTCATTATGCCTCCAATAATTTCTATGGCTTATTCGCTACTGCACCGTTTTGACAAATCACACCTCCTGGTGTTATTTTTGAAACGACTACAGGAGCGCCAAAAAACACAGCAGTAAATGCACCGAGTGCAAAAAGCGCTGGCCACGGCATTCTGCCGAATATTGCAAGCAACGCTGCACCTATTATCACTATTGTGATCATTGGTCCACCTATGCCATGAGTATAGCCTATTATCTTGCATATCACCGATGATGTTGTGTCATTTGTATCAACAAAAGTAGTAGGAGGAGCATTTGCATCAAATGCAAAGGAGAGAATTAATGCCACAAGTAGAAGAAAATTTTTCATTATGCCTCCGATAATTTCTATTTAATGCTGGATTATCTACCATTTTGATTAAATTTAAGTAAATGGTGAGGATTTTTTTGCTTAAAAGTATCCTTTATTTCATTTAGAATACTTTTCTTGGTTCGTTTATATTACAGTGCCACAGAAATTTTACAGCATCGTTTATTGTCTTTATCGTGCTTTGATTGACACAATTTATAATGATGGAGTGGAGCATGCAGGGTATTTATCATTTTTAATTCTGTTATCAATATTTCCTTTTCTCATCGTTTTAATGGCTGTGGCGTCAACATTTGCAAATTTTTTAGACCAGTACAACATTGGCTGGGTATTTATCATTGATAACATGCCACAGGATATTTTATCATCTTTGATGCCGCGTATTAGGGAGATAATATCAGGCCCGCCGCAAAGCTTACTAACTTTAGCAATTGTAGGTGCTGTTTGGACCGCTTCATCGACAATTGAAGGGCTTAGAACAATACTCAATAAGGCCTATAAAGTTCCGGTTTTGCCGCCTTATATATTAAGAAGAGTACTAAGTATATTACAATTTTTAGTAATCACGCTTATTATAACTCTAACTATAGTGTTTTCTACACTAGTACCAATGCTAATTGATTTTTCCTATCAGGGACTAAGTTATACTAGGTATTTACTTATTGAATTTGTACTTTTCACAGTAGTCTCTTGGCTATATTTTATGTTGCCAAACATAAAACAAAATTTATCAGACGTATTTCCTGGATCTTGTGTAGCTGTTATTCTTTGGACGATTTCTGCTTCAGCTTTTAAGCAATACTTAAAAGCTTCCTTTGACCAACTGGATTTGATATATGGAAGTTTAGGTGGTGTGGTAGTGTCATTACTATTTTTTTATATGCTAAGTTTGATTTTTATATATGGAGCAAAATTCAATTTTCAGCTAAAATATTTCAATGAATCTCGCTAAGGAGAAAGAAATGGGTAAGTTAGAAGGTAAAGTAGCTTTAATCACCGGAGCTTCAGGTGGAGTAGGCTCTGCTGTTGCAAAAAGGTTTATAAGAGAAGGTGCATGTGTGATTCTGATTTCAAGATCTCTTGATAATCTCAAGCCACTATATAATGAAATTGAAGAGCTTGAAGAATTTAAAGAAGGCTCTGTGAAACTAATTCAGCTTGATCTTTTAGACTTTGAGAATGTAAAGATACTGACAAACATGATAGAAAGCCTGAAATTATCAGAATCTGGAGCACTTGATATATTAGTTGCGTGTGCTGGAATTTTAGGCAAACTGAACCCCATTCATGACTGTGAGATTGAAGAGCTACAGAACGTAATGAATACAAATTTTACTGCCAATTGGTACTTACTAAAAAACTTAGATCCAATGCTAAAAAAGTCTAATGCTGGAAGAGCGATATTCATGACCTCAGAAGTGACACTTTCTCCTTCCTCTTATCCATATTGGATGCCGTATGCTGCAAGTAAAGTTGCACTAGAAATAATGGTGCAGATATATGCATCTGAGACAAAACATACAAAATTATGTGTAAATGCTGTATACACGGAAGGACCTGTGGGTAGTGAGCAGGCATTTCCTGGATCTGAATTGGTGTCACCTGATAAACTAACAGATAAATTTGTGGAATTAGCTTCTGAAGACTGCAGCATATCAGGAAAAATCTTACCGCTCAGCAAATCTCCCGAATAAATTACCATAGTATCTGCAAAGATACCGTTAAGCCCACAATTGTATGAACATTGTGATTTGAGAGTAATCTCCACTAGGAAGGATGTCATCCCAGTGCCTCTATGGTGTCATTCCAGTCTGGAATCTAGTCTTTATTATGCAGCCACTTATTTAAAGTTAAGTTTTCTGGATCCCAGACTGGGATGACACCTCTGGGCACTGCCGTCATAAAGGAACCAGTGTCAGCTACTTGAATGACATCATTTGCTGTGCAATTTACCTTCAAAAATGAATGTTTGTACAGCTGTGTGTCAAGCACTGGAATCTGCCACGCAAATTGCAATGTTCGTACAGTTATGCGTCAAGCCTAAAAGTAATTAGCTAATAGGTTTAATAAAAATTCACATATACAGGAAAGATTGGTAACATTACTTGAATAGAGACCGTTATTGTAATTATGCCGAAACGCACAGATATAGAATCTATATTAGTAATAGGAGCAGGCCCAATAGTTATAGGTCAGGCATGCGAGTTTGATTATTCCGGAACGCAAAGCTGTAAAGTATTAAAAAGCGAAGGTTATAAAGTCATTTTGGTTAACTCCAACCCCGCAACTATAATGACAGATCCTGAGTTTTCTGATGCGACGTATATTGAGCCGGTACTGCCTGAAATCATAGAGAAAATTATAATTAAGGAGAGGCCAGACGCAATATTGCCAACAATGGGCGGGCAAACAGCGCTCAATTGTGCAATAAAACTTGCAGATGATGGAGTGTTAGACAAATACAACGTAGAATTAATAGGGGTAAATAGAGAAGCAATAAAAAAAGCAGAGGATAGAGAGTTATTCCGTCAGTCCATGGATAGAATAGGACTGAAATACCCCAAAAGTATCATTATAAAAAATCAAGAACAAATAAAAAAGGCTTTGGATTACGTTGGATTACCAGCAATCATTCGTTCATCATTCACTCTTGGTGGTGCAGGTAGTGGCATAGCATATAATAAAGAGGAGTTTTTCAATATCGCAGAAAGTGCTCTCAAAATTTCGCCAATAAATGAAGTTCAGATAGATGAATCAATTATCGGCTGGAAAGAGTATGAAATGGAAGTTATCCGCGATTGTAAAGATAACTGCATAATAGTCTGTTCGATAGAAAATGTTGATCCGATGGGAGTGCACACCGGAGATAGTATTACGGTTGCTCCTGCTTTGACTCTGCGTGACGTAGAATACCAACAGATGAGAAATGCATCTATAGCAGTGCTGAGAGAAATTGATGTTAGTGCCGGTGGTGCAAATGTTCAATTTGCAGTGAATCCTAAAGAAGATGGAAGCCTCGTTGTGATTGAGATGAATCCAAGGGTTTCTCGTTCTTCTGCACTTGCTTCGAAAGCAACAGGCTATCCTATTGCAAAAGTTGTAACTAAACTTGCTATTGGCTATTCGCTCGACGAAATACGTAACGACTGTGCTCCAATAATACCAGCAGCATTCGAACCAGTGATTGATTATATCGTCACTAAAATTCCTCGATTTGAGTTTGAGAAATTTAAGGGGACGAATTGTGAATTATCAACCTCCATGAAATCAGTGGGAGAAGTGATGTCTATAGGCCGCACTTTTAATGAGTCACTACAGAAAGCTTTCCGTTCACTTGAAACTGATTTTACAGGACTTGATGAAGTATTTCCTGAGAACATTGATATTGATCACATAAAATCTCAATTAGCAAAATTGCTACCAAACAGATTACTGATTGCTGCTGACGCAATGCGCCACGGAATTAGCATAGAAGAAATAAATTCGATTACAGGATATGACTTATGGTTTCTGCAAAATATACAGCAAATTATATTAACTGAACAAAAAATCAAGGAAAATGGATTTCCTGGAACTGCGTACGAAATGTTAGAGCTGAAAAAAATGGGATTTTCAGATGCAAGATTAGCAAAGTTAAGTAATAGACCTACCTCTGTCATTCCAGTACCCTCTAATGTCATCCCAGTGCGTGACACTGGGATCCAGCCAGCGTTACACGCTGGAGATCGAGTAAAACAAATCGAAGAAATAAGAAAAAAATTTGGCATTAAACAAGTTTATAAACGCGTAGACACCTGTGCAGCTGAATTTGAATCGAGCACTGCTTATATGTATGGCTGCTATGAGGGTGATGTTGAAAATAAAACGGAATGTGAGGCGAATATTTCTGACCGAGAAAAGGTTGTCATTTTAGGAAGTGGTCCAAATCGCATTGGTCAAGGTATTGAGTTTGATTATGCATGCGTACATGCAGCTTCTGCCGCCAAAGAAATGGGGTATGAAACAATAATGATCAACTGTAATCCCGAAACTGTCTCAACTGACTACGATACCGCTGATCGTTTATATTTTGCACCACTCATTGCAGAGGATGTGCTTGAAATACTAAGTAAAGAGCAAGAAAATGGCACACTGGTTGGTGTAATAGTTCAAATAGGCGGTCAAACACCTTTAAAGTTAGCCAAAGTGCTTAACGAGAGAGGTTTCAAAATTCTGGGAACTTCGTTTGATTCTATTGACCTTGCAGAAGATCGCATGAGGTTTAAAAACCTTGCTTTGCAACTTAATTTAAAACAACCTGAAAATTCTATCTGCCATTCAGTAGAAGAAGCGTTAACCAACGCAGAAAAGGTGGGGTTTCCACTAGTAGTCAGGCCATCATATGTCCTCGGCGGTCAGTCTATGTCGATTAGACACGATACTCAGAGCTTTAAAGAGTACGTCTTAGATCAAACTAAAATCTTTGAGCATGGTTCGCTGCTTCTTGATAAATTTTTAGTCAATGCAGTTGAGGTTGACGTTGATGCTGTATGTGATGGGGAAAAAGTTTTCATTGCAGCGGTCATGGAGCATATTGAAGAAGCTGGTATCCACTCTGGTGATTCAACATGCTCAATACCGACAAATACATTGAGTGACGAAGTAATAAAAGAGATCGAGCTCCAAACTGAGAGAATAGCATTAGCATTAAAAGTGAAAGGTCTGATAAACATTCAGTTTGCTGTTCAAGAGAATAGACCTCTTGCAGAACCTGTTTGTGATGAGAAATCTTTAGGAAAAGTGCAGATGAGCACCACAGAATACTCGAATGTATTTGAGGAGCGCAGACAAGCTTTGACGACAAAATTGCCTTCAGAAATCGAGTTATGCAAGAGGTCTAGTGATGTATACATACTTGAAGTGAATTTAAGGGCTAGTCGAACCGTTCCTTTTATTTCCAAGGTAATCAATATTCCTATTGCAAAGCTTGCCACTCAGGTTATTTTGGGTAAAAAATTGAATCAGGAAAACAAGCCTTTCAATCATTTTGCAGTTAAAGCTGCTGTTTTTCCATTTACCCGCTTTGCAGGAGTTGATACTTTACTTGGTCCTGAAATGAAATCAACAGGAGAAGTGATGGGAATTGACTCATCATTTGAAGCTGCACTTGCAAAAACGCACATGGCTGCAGGATACAAGTTACCAACAGAAGGAACAGCTCTGGTTTCAGTAAAAGATGATGATAAAAAGTATATATTGCCAGTTGCACGAATGTTGAAAGAACTGAGTTTTGAAATATATGCCACCAAAGGCACAGCTTCGTATCTGAACAATAACGGCATTGCTGCACAAGCTGTAAATAAAGTAAGAGAAGGCAGACCCCACATAGTTGATATGCTCAAAGATGGAAAAATAAATCTAGTGATTAATACTTCAAAAGGTGTAAAGTCAGTCTCAGACAGCAAAGATATCAGGAGAACTGCTATTTTGCAAAATATAGCTTACAGCACCACAGCTTCCGGAAGTAAAGCGTTAGTGCTTGCAATTCAATATGTAAAGAATAGCAAACTGGAAGTGAAATCATTACAGCAGATACAAAACGTTTAAATATCAAAACTAGAATAATTCACTCTCAAAATGCTAAAGAGAACATAATAAAAAGATGGAAATTTTGAAGGAAATAGTATACCTAAAGAATCAACTAGCGTAATTGAACAGCCAAGTGCTGCAACGAATGCTCCACAATCTCACCTAGAGGACACTTCCCTTATATGTTAAGAACAAGTCTTTATAAATATCAAAGTAGTGAGATTAAAGACACACAGAGAAGAGGAATCGTCACGCCCCTTGATTATAAGAATCGTTGTTCAGCAAGGTTCTCTTCTCTGGTTTATTATACTGAAAGTTCCGAACAACTGATTGAGCTTTTAGGCTCGTATATAAGGCTGGAAAATGCAGTATATGTTATTATTACGGAGGAATTATGAATTCATCAAACATTATTGCTGGCATTGATGTTAGCAAAAGTAAATTAGATCTCCACATTCACCCACTTGAGCATTATAAAATATTTGAAAACAATGTACAATCCATTGATGAAATGCTGGACTTTTTACGTTTGCATAATGTAACCAAAATTGGTCTTGAGGCAACTGGTGGATACGAAAAATTATGTGCCTATACTTTACTAAGCAATGGTTTTGAGGTGTACGTCATTCAACCAAGGTGGGAGAGACTATGCTAAAAGCCTTGGTATTACTACAAAAACTGATAAAATAGACTGCAGTATCATCTCACGTTATATTAATAATACAGATATGCGTGTTACTCCTTTAACAGTTAGTAATGGTAATATTGATTGCTTGAAACAAAAATTATCTCGTAGAAACCAACTTGTAGAAATAGCAAAAATACAAAAAACCCAAATCCAACAGGTAACTGATACATCTATAATCAAACAAATAGAGGAACTTCTTGCAATTTTACGTAATCAAATTAAAACTTTAGAAGATGAAATGATTACATTTATCGATCAAAACCAAGAGCTTAAAAGAAAATATATATCAATAACTATATAGTAGCGGGATGACGGTTTTTCAAATTATCGGTAAATCTAAGTCAGTTTAGCTATAGGCAGCAATTTTCTGTATTTATTTTAAATTGAAGAAAGCTCAAATGAAAGATCGTGTTTTGCTAAAAATCACAGAATGCAGTCTGGTTACTATTTAAAAGGATATGTTCAAAAAACTGTGTCAAATCAACTCATACACTTCATTACCAACTTCATGATGAAGTTCCGCAGTTGGATGGAAATAATCAAAAAAGAAATAATCCTTTAGTGTTTCTTTGCTACACCCAGGGTTATAGTGAACGTCAAGTTCCCCTTTAAATATCAACTTTAAGAGTATTTTTATATTTTCTTTAAATCTCCCAACTTGGTCTGCAATGTTCGATGTGCATGCATCTTGACAATTTAAACCTTTGCTCTTGTATTCGCTAAACATACTTCTCATTTTAGAGTTAAGATCAAATGCTTTTATTTCAAGATTTGTACTTTTCTTCATATAATCTAAGCCTTTAGCCAGTTTTGCATTGAAACTCTCCGTGAGCTTTGTAGCTAGTTCCCTTGCTTCTTCATCTCTATTAAAAGCTGGTATTGAGCCAACTTCAGGTGCATTTGCAACAACTACATGCTTAACACCATGTTCATTTAGAACCTTAAGTGCATTACATATTTCACTCACTGCTTGTTCCAACACTTCTTCCGCTTTAGTATCGTCATAAGCAGTGGCAACCATAACATCATTTCCGCCGATTATGATGCAAAATAAATCTTCTTTACCTATATCTGGATGATGTTTAATTACCGCATCTAGCTGGTTAGCTAAACGAAATTTATTGAAGAAATAAGAAAAAATAGGGTCAAAAATTTCAGATGCTGTTGCATATGAAACTGCGTAATTCTGACCTTGCTGTTCGTGGCATCTCCCAAAAAATGAATAACTCCACCCAGGTTTAAATTCATCTAAATCTAAATATTTTGCTATATATTCAACAGCAGTAGGGCCATTGCTAAAAGATCTTCCTTGATAAAAAGGATCATCAAATTTTACGCTTTTTGCAAAGGATAAATTATTTAAAATTCCAATGATTGCGCCATTATCGGATAAGCTATCACCCAGAACATAAAAATTTCTATACTTTGAATTAGAATTGTCATTTTTGTTTGTCATAATATTTACCGTAGATTAGCATGTTGTTTCATTAGATTCATAGAAAAAGAAAAATAGCGGTGAAATTATACAACTTTGGCCTAACTTGCTCTCCACTTTTTCCGGGCAAAATCAGCTTCTTCTTAACTTGACACGTATACTTAAAAGAACCCTCTAAGTTTTCTAGCACGGCTTGGATGTTTCAACTTGCGCAGTGCTTTTGCCTCTATTTGCCTAATTCTCTCACGTGTTACATTAAAAATTTTTCCTACTTCTTCTAAGGTATGTTCCTTCCCATCTTTACCAAGGCCAAAACGCATTCTTAAAATTCTTTCTTCCTTTGGTGTTAAAGTTGCAAGAACATTGGTTGTAATGCCACGCAAGTCAGCAAGTATTGCAGCATCCTCTGGCCTGGAGACTCGCTTGTCTTCTATACAATCACCAAAGGTACTACTATCATCTTTTCCTGTTGGAGCTTCAAGACTTACTGGATCCCTTGCTATTTTCATAACTTTGCGTATTCTTTCCAGTGGCATTGTCAGTTCTACACTCAATTCCTCTAACGTCGGCTCTCTTCCCATCTCATGAGTCATCTTTCTTAATGCTCTGTTGATTTTACTGATAATTTCCACCATATGAACTGGTATTCTAACTACTTTAGACTGCTCAGGTATTGCTCTAGTGATTGATTGTCTTACCCACCAAGTGCCATAAGTTGAAAATTTATATCCACGTTTGTAATCAAACTTATCCACGGCCTTCATAAGACCAATATTGCCTTCTTGTATCAAATCAAGCAGATCAAGGCCTCTTTTTGAATACTTCTTAGCAATGGAAACTACTAGCCTTAAGTTAGCCTTAATCATTTCTTGCTTTGCTTCAGAGACTTCTCGTTCGTGTTTTTGTATTCTCTTGATTAGCTCCTTAAATTCTTGTACGTTATCTTCCTGTATATGCTGCTTAATACCGTTCAAGGTACTAGCTATATGTTCAGAGTTATCGTCTATAAACCTTAAAAATTTGTTTTTTAATTCACCTGTAAAAGAGGACTGATTTTCATTGATCTTTAAAAGACTTATCTTTTTCAATTCGTGCTTTAAAAGCACGTCATCATAAACTTTATAGAAACTTTCTCTATCGATATCGTATTTTCTAGCCTCAGCAATAAGATTAGCCTCTTCAAGCGTAATGGATCTATTTATCTTATAAAGTTCTTGTGTAATTCTGGCAACAGCAGCATCACTTAACTTAATTTGTAATGCTATAGACCATATTTGATTATACAAATTTTCTAGCTCATTAGAGAAATTTTTAGAATTTTTTCTTAATATCAACGCTTCATTTGTTAAAGTAATTATCTCATCCAATGCAACTATGACCTTTGGCAATAAGTCACTTTCCATTTCAAGAATAGAAACATTTAAATTGACTGAACTTATATCTTCATTATTACCGTCTTTCTCATCATCACTTTTTTTACTATCTTTCTCATCATCACTACAGTACTCAGCATCTTCAGAAACATCCTCAGAATCCTCAACATCTTCAGCACTTTCTTCACTCTCTTCACTTTCTTCTTTGGGTACCACATTAAAATCAGAGTTATAAATTGCATCCAGATCTATAATTTCTCTCAGTAAGAGAGCTCCATTACTTAAATCATCACGCCATACTTTTATCACCTTTAATGTTACTGATGTTTCAATTATTGCACGTAACATGTTATGCTTTCCAGATTCAATTTTTTTTGCTATCTCGATTTCATCTGCCCTTGATAAAAGCTTTACGGAGCTCATGTCTTGTAAATAAATCCTCACTGGATCATCATTTTGTACTAAAGTTGCAGTAACATTTGGCGATGTGTCATCATCATCAAGTTTACTATCATCACTGTTGGAAGGAATATCTTCTTCATCTTCGCTACTTTCAAGCACATTAATTCCGGAATCCTGCAATAAAGATATAGCATCATCTATAGAGTCAGACGAAAAATTTTCATCTGATAATTTATCATTTATATCATCAAAGGTGATAAAACCACCCTTTTTTATACTCTTAGTTACCAGATCTTTGATAATTTTTTTCTTATCTTCTGCATCATTAATAGTTGACATCATTACCTTTATAGTTTATAATTTTATTTCTTATTAACAAACAAACTTACAACGAGCAAGTCTATAATTTTACTTTTAACTTGTGGCTATTTGTTACTTCATATAGTTTAAGATACTGTTAATTTATGTACACTTGTCTTAATCAATTGTTCCATACTTTTCTTCCATTTTTACTGCTATGGATAATCCAACTGAAAATGTTGCAATTCCAACCACTATAGCAGTAAGCATTAAAACATGGGGTATAGGATTGCTATATGAATAAAAATTTGAAACCAATATAGGAGGCAAGGAACTTTTTATATATCCTAGAGATATGTAAAATAACAAAACAGATGCTTGGAAGACGCTTACCCCTATCATTTTCTTGATTAAATTTTTATCGTTTATAATAATATATAAACCTAGCACCATTAATACAATAATAATCGTATAATTATATAAAGTCATTGTTTTTTCCTACGAGCAAAATTTATATATATAATTAACATAGAGGAGCAGACAGTAAATGCTACACCTAATTCCACCAAAAAAATACCTAATTTTTGACCGGTTCTATTATTGGTTAACAAGATATCATAAGATAAAAAATTTTGGCCAAGTAAAGTTGTTGCAACGCCCGTTCCTCCATAAATTAAAATACCTAACACGTTAGTCAATCTAATCACAGAATAAGGTATTGCTTTTAGAGTTGTAGATACACCAAATAGCATTGAATATAATATTATCCCGGAGGCAATAATTATTCCTGCTTGAAAACCTCCACCCGGAGTGTAATCACCGTGAAATTGTATGTATAAACCAAATAAAATGATAAAAGGTATCATCAAAAATGTTACTGCATTTAATATCGGATCTTTAATCATTTTCTTTTTCTTCTTTTAATATCAACGTTATACAAAGCGCAGCAGTAAAAACTACTATAGTTTCTCCAAACGTGTCATAACCACGAAAGCTTGCCAAAATAGCTGTCACTATATTAGGAATACCGGTAGCTTTTTCGGTATTTTCCACATAATAAGGAGCAACATGCAAGTGGATCGGAGCATTGTGGCTGCCAAAATCTGGCAATTGAATCATAAAATATGACAAACATACAGCCAGAAATAACATAAAAAAAAGCGTTATAGGGTTATGAGATAGATTTACTTTATGATTCTTTATCAAGGAGAGTGCTGCAAACGTAAAAACTGTACTGAGCCCCGCACCAACAGAAGCTTCAGTAATTGCAACATCAGGTGCATTCATAATTAAGTATATAAGCGCAATCAGTGAACTAAATACACACATTAGAACAGCACTTACGACTAAATGTCGCGAGAAAACTATAAAAACCGTAACTGTTAGTAACAACAAAAGTAACACTACATTTAATATTTCTAACACCTTAGCCTTCTTTAACAGTTTTTTTCTTAACTTTATAATGAGTGCGCGCTAAAATATAGCTATTAGTTGAGTTAGCTACCCATATTATAAAAATTAATAATACTATTTTAACAGTATTGATTGAAAATCCATTCTGCAAAGCAAAACCAATTAACAATAACGTTGCACCGCTAGAATCTGTAATACCTGCTGCATGTAACCTAGTATAGAAATCAGGAAATCTGATCACCCCTATATTTGAAATAATTATCAAACAAATACCTAAAAATATGAAAATGGATCCTATCATAAATTATCAAAACAACATTAATCTCATTAGTGCTATAGTTGATATAAAGCTAACGCTAGCATACAACAATGCTATATCAATTAAAAAAAAATTATTCAGAATGATTGATATTGCTGTTATAAGTACAACTACTTGCGTTGAGAAATTATTGAACGCTAAAACCTTATTGTACACATCATTTGACTTAGACACTATGCAACACAACATTACACTCATACAGAACAACAGTGTATAGATAGCAATGCAAATCATTTAAAGACTATGTGACTTCAGTAGATTTCTAAACGGATACTTCTTCATCGCCATCTTGATCATTTATTTCATCATCCACTTCATAATCTTGGCTTTCTTGACTTGCATCAAGATCTGTGTTATCAGAAAAATTTAATAAATTCGCTAGCTTACTTGTATTACTGCTGTAAACATTATTCATATTTCCTTTCATGTATTCCTTGCATCTACCTACCAAAAGGCTAAACAGCTCATGAGTATCCACCTGTTTTCCTGCTATTTCATGTAAGGAAACTATGGTATTTTTATGACCTTTAAACTTAGCTGCTTGAATTGGATTACTTGCCCCTGTATTTAAATCATGTGTTCTTTGACTTGCCAACAGAACCAATTTGAAACGGTTACTTACCCGTTCTATACACTTTTCTACAATAGACTCAGCCATAAGATACTACCTTAATAAGTTTTATACTATATCACAAAAAACAAGTTGTCAACTTTGTATCTATTGCGATTCAACTTCATGTTTTACTTTTTCTGCCTCAGATTTTATTTCTTGGCTTTCTGTCATCGTGATTGTTATCTCATGATCAAGTTTTTTTAGAAATCCGAACAATCGCTCTAAAGAAAAACCATCTATTTTACCATTTTTAATTTGCGATACCTTTGGCTGATCAATACCAAGTTTCTCAGCTGCAAAAGCCTGAGTCCAAGCATTTTTTTCTATAATTTTATTTATTATATAAAGCAACTTTGTTTTTATTCCTGCACTGTCTAAGTTATTTAACGATATTATTTCCATAATTCTTACACTCACATATCAATTAACTTTATTAAATATTATAACATAATATTTAATATACCAAGATATTAATATCATGTAACTTGTCAATAATTATATGATATCAATATTTAAAACTTTAAGTTGATTATATATTAATATTTTTATCAAATTTCTAGTAATTTTAAATTACCATTTTACCATCAGTCTATCTGAAAAAACCATTTATAGAAAGAACAAGCTAAGATTACAAAGCTTGAAATACAAAAATAATTATTTTATAAATTTATCTTACATAAGAAGTTTATATCTCTATATCTTAATATAAATATTTATTTAAATTTTTAAAATTTCTATTTTAACGAGAATTCTATATATTATATTTATAATATAATTTAAATATTTGTTGCTTTTTAGCTGGAACATTATTTAGTTAGTAAGTAAAATTGTGTTGAATATGACAAAAATAAAAAAAGATGTTGCTGTTATTATGGGAAGTGAGTCAGATTACACCACTATGGTCCATACTGTTGATATGTTAAAAGCATTAGAAGTTTCACATGATATATTCATAATATCTGCACATAGAACACCAGAAAGGCTCTTCAATTTTGCTAAATCTGCACAAGAAGAAGGTTTTAAGGTTATTATAGCTGGTGCAGGAGGTGCAGCTCATTTACCTGGTATGGTTGCGTCACTAACTTGTTTACCAGTTATCGGCGTTCCTGTGCATAGTAAACAATTAAATGGGCTGGACAGCCTACTCTCTATAGTTCAAATGCCAAAGGGTGTTCCAGTTGCAACCATGTCTATAGGGGAAAATGGAGCACATAATGCTGCCATTACCGCCGTATCTATATTGTCAATTTCTAACAGTGAAATTGCAGGTAGGTTAAAAAAGTGGAGAGAGAAGCAGACCAAAGAAGTAAAAGAAAAACCAGTTTCATAATAAATCTATGGCAATAATTCTTTTAGACACAAAAACCATAAACCGTATAGCAGCGGGGGAGGTGATAGAAAGGCCAGCAAGTGTAGTAAAGGAATTAGTGGAAAATGCAATAGATGCTGGAAGTTTAGAAATAGAGATTAAAATAGAAAGTGGTGGGCGTAACCTTATTATTGTGACAGATGATGGTAACGGAGTAGAAAAAAACGATTTAGAACTTGCGTTTATGCGCCATGCTACTTCAAAATTGAGCGACAATGAGTTGATAGAAATCAAGCATCTTGGCTTTAGAGGAGAAGCTCTGCCTTCAATAGCAGCAGTAAGTAGGATAAAATTATCGTCTAAGGCAAGAGAAGCAAATGAAGCATGGTCTATAAGTTATGAGGGTGGAGAGAAAATAGGGGAGCAAACTCCTTACTCTTTATCACAAGGCACACATATTGAAGTACGAGATTTATTTTTTGCCACTCCAAATAGACTAAAATTTCTAAAAACTGAAAGAGCAGAAACTCAAAGCATTGTTGATATTGTAAACAACCTAGCAATGATTAACTATCATATAGGGTTTACTCTCACTTCAGGTAATAAAAAGCTCTTAAAATACGCTAAGCAGACTTCGTTATTTCATAGATTGTGTGAAGTAGAAGAAGAATTTCAGGGCAATTCTTTGGAGATCAATGAAGAAGACGGCATTAAACTTACGGGACACATCTGTAAGCCGACCGTCAATCGTGGTAAGTCCACTCAGATCTATACGTTTGTTAATGGAAGGCCAATTAAAGATAATTTACTTATTGGCGCAGTTAGGTATGCATATCATGATTTTATTCCAAGCGATAGGTATCCTTTTGCAGCGTTACATTTAGAGATACCTTATGATCAAGTAGATGTAAATGTGCATCCAAATAAGTCAGAAGTAAGGTTTCAGAATAAGAAGCTCATATATGAGATAATGACAAGAGGATTAATTAAAGCATTGTCAAGAAGGATAGGCACTTTTCCAGCGCATGACCAGAAAATGGATTCAACATTGCCGGATCCTTTTGATAAACCTAATGTTCAAAAAGAATTTTATGAAAAAAGACCAAGTCCTTTTAAAAATCAACTAATAAAAGAATTTGCTTCTCCAAATGAAAAAGCAAAAGGCTTATCAGAACAGTCAAAATCGTTTGATTATACCGGCATACAGAAATTTCCATCACAAGCGGAGACTATGGTTCTAGAAAAAAAGGTGTTAGAGCAAGTTGATTTGATAGAGAGCCACCCGCTCGGGTTTGCACGCTGTCAGGTCTATAATACTTACATTATTGCTGAGGTAAGAGACAAATTGATTATAGTCGACCAGCATGCAGCCCACGAAAGGCTAGTATATGAATGCTTAAAACAAAAATCAAGTGTAAAAAGACAAAAACTACTTCTTCCTGAAACGGTTGAAATCAAAAATCAAGCCGGAATGGAGATGATTGAAATCTATAAAGATAAGTTATTTGAAATGGGTTTTGATATTGAGATCAAACCAGAAAATAAAGTGATAGTAAAAGAAATCCCTGCAATTTTGGGAGCAATAGATGTGAAAGAGATGCTAATTAATATAGTCGATAGATTAACGGAAATAGAAGATACATTGCCAGTAGAAGATAAAGTGAACAAAATATTGGCCACTATCGCTTGTTATGGATCAATTAGAGCGGGTAGAAAAATGCGATTAGAAGAAATGAATGTGCTGCTTAGACAAATGGAAAAAACCCCATATTCCGGGCAATGCAACCACGGAAGACCAACTTATATAGAAATGAAACTCAGTGATATTGAAAAACTTTTTGAGCGTAGGTAATGAGGTTGCCATAAATATGTAAGTGCTCCTTTCTCGTCATCCAAGTAGCTCATAGAAACGAAAAAACTTCCTTGATAAACTCCTCCAGCGCCCTTATTATAGCATTAAGGGTATTTATGACTCAAAACTTGTTTTTGACCTGCAGGCTCAATGACAAAATTCAGTAAAAAACTCAGGGTATTTTTTGGCGGATTACATAAAATTATAGCGGCTGCATGTCTTTTAAATTTTTTCTACATTCAGCCAAACCGCGCTTAAACTAAGCGTCAGCACATTATTACAGCGCCACTTACAGTAATATAGAGTCAAAACTCGCTACTCGGGGCTTCTTTTGCCTTTTTTTCGTTTGGTAAATTTCTTCAATATTTATGGCTAAAGTAACTTAAGTTCACCGACAATCGTCATCCCGCTACGTGTTAGCGGGATCTATGCTTTGAGATACCGCGAATGAATCGCGGTATGACGGTTCGCGGCGGCGTGACGATAAGCTCGTCATCCCGCTGCTTGTTAGCGGGATCTATGTTAAGGTATAGTAGGGGATCTATGTTAAGAGATACCGCGAATGAATCGCGGTATGACGGTGTAGATGATGGTTAAGTAATTCGTCATCCCACTGCTTGTTAGCGGCTAAGAGATACCGCGGCATGACGTAGGATTGTTGTCATCCCGCTGCTTGTTAGCGGGATCTATGTGAGATACCGTGAATAAATCACGGTATGACGGTTCGCGGCGGTATGACGTAGAAGCTATACTTTTATACTCACCAACTCAGTATCCAATCTGGATCCCAGTGTCGGCTACTCGGATGACATTATAGGGGCGCTGGCCTGACAATCGTCATCCCGCTACGTGTTAGCGGGATCTCTTGTTAGCGGCTGAGATACCGCGAATGAATCGCGGTATGACGGTTCGTGGCGGCGTGACGATAAGGTTTATACCTTGTCATCCCAGTGCGTGACACTGGGATCTAGCCTTTATTATGCAGCCACTTGGTTGAAATTAAGTCTTCTGGATCCCAGTGTCAGCTACTCGGATGACACCATTCTTTTTTCTGGATCCAAGTAGTCTGGGCACTGGGATGACACCATAGGGGCGCTGCCATTATAGAGTGAACCAGTATCACGCACTAGGATGACACCCTGACAATCGTCATCCCGCTACGTGTTAGCGGGATCTATGTTAAGAGATACCGCGGCGGTATGACGTATAGAAACTAAAAAAGTTCTTTTTTAAAAAACTTAAGTTATACTTATAAGTATTTGATACTTTTTATAGTGATTATGTCGAGTTTAAGCTGCCTTTATGGTGATAATGCAGAATTTGTGGAAGAAATGTATAGCCGTTATTTGCAGGGTGATAAATCAATCGGGGAGGATTGGTATAGAATTTTTTCAAGCAATTTAGAAGTTAATAAAGCGGAGACCTGCGGTGCACAACATGTAACTAAGGTGGATGATTCAGTTTCTAGTTTAGCAAATTTTTTCAGATCTTACGGTCATTTTTTTGCGGATCTTAATCCGTTATTACCCAATGTGAATAAGGAAGTAGATTATCAGAAATATTCGAATCTATATCCGGCAAGTGACGCTCGAATCTATAGAGATATTTACTGCAAGAACATCGGTTTTGAATTTATGCATATCTCCTCTTATGAGGAGAGGATGTGGCTGCAGGAAAAGATCGAAAATCAAACCTATACGCTGAGTTCACAAGATAAAAAGGAAATACTGAGGCACTTGATCGAATCTGAGATGTTCGAGCAATTTCTCCATATGAAATTTCCTGGATATAAACGCTTTTCTATTGAAGGTGGAGAATCAGCTATCGTTGCAATTGAAAAAATCATTAGTGATTCTACGGTTTTTGGTATTGAAGAAATAGTCCTTGGCATGGCTCACCGCGGACGACTCAATGTTCTAACCAAAGTGATGGGGAAAGAATATGCGGCAATGCTGTCTGAATTTCAAGGCAATCTTGCATACCCAAGTGGTCTTGAGGTGTCCGGTGATGTTAAATATCACCTTGGTTACTCTTCTGATCGAGCACTTTCAGGTGGCAAAAAAATACATTTAAGTTTATGCCCTAATCCATCTCACCTTGAAGCGGTAAATCCGGTTTTGGCTGGAAGAATAAGAGCAAAACAGAATATAAGATCTGTGCTTGGCATATCAATTCATGGTGATGCGGCTTTCATCGGTCAAGGAGTGGTTGCTGAAACTTTAACCTTAAGCAATATTGAAGGCTATAAAGTGGATGGCATTGTGCACATTGTCATTAATAACCAAGTTGGTTTTACTGCTAACCCATGTTGCGCACGATCCTCTTTTTATTGCACTGATATAGCAAAATCAATAGAAGCTCCAGTGTTTCACGTCAATGGAGATAACCCGGAAGCTGTGAGTTTTGCTACAAGTCTGGCGATGGAATATAGGCAGAAATTTAAAAAGGACGTAGTAATTGACATAATGTGCTACCGCAAATATGGCCATAATGAAGGTGATGAACCGAATTTCACTCAGCCACTTATGTATAAGGCGATATCAAAGCATAAAACTCCTGGAACATTGTATGAAGAAAAATTGACTGCAGAGAAAGTATTAGATGGCGATGAAGTAAATAAATTGCGCAGTGAATTCAGGGCAAAATTAGATAAAAGTCTTGCTGAATCAGCGGCTTACACTCCAAAAAAAGCTGACTGGTTCGGTGGAGTGTGGTCAAAATTAAGAAGAGCAAAGCTGAACGATTTGAGCGAATACTACACGGATTCTGGTGTTTCGCCAGATGAGCTGAAAAAATTAGGTGTGCGTATAAATAGCAATATCCCAAGTAACTTTAACATTAACAATAAGGTTAGAAAAATACTCGATGGCAGAATAGACAGCATAAATTTTGGTAGTAATATAGACTGGGCAACTGCCGAAAGTCTTGCGTTTGCATCACTGCTCACAGAAAGAATAGGAGTGCGTTTATCAGGACAAGACTCTGGTCGTGGAACTTTCTCGCACCGTCATTCAAGGCTTGTTGATCAGGTAACAGAAGAAGCATTTATTCCGCTAAACAATATAAATGAAAAGCAAGCTCACTTTGAGGTCATAGATAGCGCACTATCTGAGTATGCTGTAATGGGCTTTGAATATGGATATAGTCTTGATTCTCCGTATTCACTGGTGCTCTGGGAAGGACAATTTGGTGATTTTGCAAACGGTGCGCAAATTATGATCGACCAGTTTATCGCATCTGCAGAAACAAAGTGGTTGCGATCAAGCGGTCTAGTTTTATTGCTGCCTCATGGTTATGAAGGACAGGGACCTGAGCATAGCTCCGCACGTATAGAGAGATTTTTGCAACTCTGCGCAGAGGATAATATGCAGGTAGTTAATTGTTCCACTCCGGCGAATTACTTCCATGTCTTACGCAGACAAATGCATAGAGACTTTCGTAAGCCTCTGGTAGTGTTTACACCTAAATCGCTACTGCGCCACAAAAGAGCAGTATCTAACCTATCTGATTTTGAAGGAAAATTCCTCACAGTAATTCCAGAATGTAGAACAGGTTTAGTTTCGAATGATAAAATACGTAAAGTTGTAATATGCAGTGGTAAACTTTATTACGACATATGTGAAGCACAAAAAATAAACGATATAGCAGTAATACGTTTGGAGCAATTCTATCCTTTTCCTGCAGATAAACTAAGTAATGAACTTGAAAAGTACAAAAACGCTGAAATTATATGGTGTCAAGAAGAACCAAAAAATATGGGAGGATGGTTTTTTGTCAACCCATTGATAGAAGAAGTGTTATCTAATCTCGATATCCAAGCAAAAAGACCTAAGTGTATCGCAAGACCTGCTGCTGCATCTCCTGCATGTGGTTATGTTAGTGTTCACACTCAGCAGCAGGAGGAGATTTTAAAGCAGGTTATGCAGGGGATCTAGCACAATTGTGCAAATATTGAAGCGAAAGCTGGCAAGCGAACATTGTTCATCAGATCTTGACGCTGGGCACTGCAGCCAGGCGCAATAGAAAACGCATTACACCAATAAAGCCCTTTTGGTACTCAAGCAAATATAAAAGATTTTTATTCTATTAAAAAAAATTTAATTTTTATTAAAATTTTCATTTATTTTTATTTAAAAAGTAAACATTATTAATATTTGCTTTAATTAATATAGGATATATATGAATACAAAAATATTTGAGATGTTAATAAGGAGAACTGGTCTACGCAGAGATAGCAAAGCTGAGATCATACAGTTAAATAGAAATGAAAAAGCTTTTGTAGATGAGGATAAAGAATCTATCGAATTAGCTGAGGCCATTTTTGAAGAGAATAATATGTTTCGTTTCCGCAAATCAGGTCCTGCTATGGATTACATTTTGCACAAATTAATAAATGATAGGAAGCTTTTCGAGGAAATGAAAGATAGAGGTACAAGTATAATACGTCTTTTTTCTTTGTTATCAATGTATCATGGTCGTCTCAATTGCTGTGTTATAAGAAAAGGAGGGTGTATTACTGAGTGTGGCATACTTGATTACGCTGGCACCTATCCAGAACTAGTGCCTTTAGAGGACTTTATACTTATTGAGCCTTCCTCGTACCTCGAGTACATTGTGTTTGACAATGAGAATATCAGAAATAGGTTAGCTGAAGACTTAACTGAAGATAAAACAAAATTAGATATCTTTTTGAATGGAATTTTAGCAACAAAGAATTCGGATTTAGTATTATCTTGTATTAACAAGATAGAGGTTCTTAATGAGGAAGATAGATATTTTGTTAATCTCTTACAGAAAAACGGCATGCTAGACTACATCTTAAACAAAGATGATACAACACTTGCAAAATCAACTCTAAAGGAGTTGTTGAAGCTTTCTATTTTGCAGGAAGAAAAAAGCACTGAGTTAGAATCTCCCCAAGCTTCAAGTGTAAATGTTAGCAAAGCTCAGCAACATTGTAGTATATAGCTGGTGATAAAGTTTAAAATAATTGCATATACTGAGGCTCATTTAGGTATAGAGCCTCAGTGGTGCTTAATTTTTCAATTTATGGTAGACTAGTAGCCCTACTATGATGTGGATCTATGCTCGCTTATAACTAAAATTTCACTTCCACCAAGGGGATATTATTCCAGCTATTGCTTCCATAGTCATCAATAGAAGCGTTTAAGTAATCTGTATCAAAGCGCACGGGCACATCAAATTCGAAGCTCGCAGTGATTATTGCATCTTTTACTGGCGGTTTCATGAATGTTATTTCTTCCGTTGAATAATTTACTGAATATTCACTCTCTTCTTTACCATTTAAATAAATCTTTACTGTCCCATGCACTGGCTTTTTGATCATACGTATATGCTTATCTTCCCCACTTACATAAGTTTTGATTAGCTGAAAAGTCGTTTTTTTGTTATCTCCTATACCAATCTCTTGGTTGATGGCTATAAAATCCGACCAATCCTTAAAACGAAACCCTATTGCTTTACCTTTTCGTGCATGAAAAAATGTTATTAGTTCTAGTAGCTGCTCGTTTGATCTGACCCCGTAAGCTATGTTGTATCTAGTGCGTGCATGAGACCAATTGATGTTGCGCTGTTCACAACCATTGTGAGTTGTTACAACGTCAGTGGAAAATTCCGGTCCTCCAGTGGAACCATAAGATATATTTTCTGGAAATCTAATTTCTGTGAATGACATATGTCCTCCTGTGAAAGTAAAATAGTTTGGTTGAAGAAAATGTTGTAATTTGAAAGCGTTTCACATAGTAAATGACGCTATGGAAAGTGGATGAGACTACTGAGTTAAACTGCTGTCACACCCACAATTACTATACTCAGGTTCATTTGAGTTGTCAAGCAAAAAAATAAAATTTTATGGCAAACTGTAACTAGCCTTGCTTGTGACTTAATTCATCTACTTTTTTGCGTAATACATTCAAATCAGTTGCTCCTACAAACAGGCTATCTCCAATTATTAAAAAAGGTGTACCACCTACTCCCAAATCTCTTACTAGAAGCCTACTGTTGTTTATCATTTGCTCAATTTTGTCCGCGTTATCTTTTATGGAATCATTAAAATCGTCCTCATCAATCCCTATGTTTTTCACTATATCCAATATGCTTTCGTCTGAAAATTCTCCTTTGTGACTTAAAGCAGCATGGTGAAAATCGAAATATTTTTCTTTATCGAGAAAATAGACAGCTAAAGCACTTTTTGCTGCCTTTAAAGAAGCGTTACCAAGTATTGGAGCATCCCTAAAGATATACTTAATTTTGCCGTCGTTAATTAACTGCTTTATATCATTCTTTATAGCTTTGCAATGTCCACAAGAATAGTCAAGGAAGCCTACAGCTATAACACTACTATTTTCATTTCCGGAGTAAGGATAAGTAAGGTCAAATATTTGATCCTTGTATTGTGAAATTTTACTTTTGGTTACATTATCTCGAGCAGCGTAACTACTTTTAATCGACTCCTCTTTGAGAGTTTTTACGATCTTATCAAAATTTCTGCTTATATAATTATCTAATTTCTCACCTATATAATCATCGTTTAGCATTTGGCTGCGATTTGAAAGCCAATTGTTTATTATCGGCAAGCTTGCTATTGCTATTATTAAAATTAATAAAAACGATATTCTAGACATACAATTTATTTAAAAACCTACAATATAAAACTTTTAGTACACATTTATCTATATATTAAAAGAAGCATCTAATGTTAATATATAAAAACATTTATATCAAGTGTATTTTATAACCAGTTTTGCCTCAAATGCAAACTTTACACAATAAAACTCAAGCACATTACCACAAAGTTCATCAGAAGACTTGGTAGCAGAGGCGCGCGGAGCGTAGATTTAAGTTGTTTCCGCTGTGTATAATTTTCCGCGGAATAAACATATGAACGAGCCAATAATTGGTAGAGAAAAAGAAATAGCTATTCTACAAGACAAACTTCTTTCTCAATCAGCCGAATTTATTGCTGTTTATGGTCGGCGTCGTGTAAATGTTGTATTATCTGCATTTTATCAGCATAATATAGAAGTAATGTAATGCAGATATTATGCCGATGCCAAATTATACGATTACTTCTAAAATTGCTAGTTGTCTTATAAGGATTGAAGCAGCAAAAGAAAAAGTGTTACATTTGCCGCTCACTGTATCAATGCTTTTGTCTCTTCGTGAAACTGCACGGCTTTATACCACACACTATTCTACTATGATTGAAGGAAATCGACTTGAACCTAAACAGATTGAAGAGGTTTTAAGTGGTAAAAGCCACTTTCCAAAATATAGGAGAGATGAAAATGAGGTTAAAGGATATTATGCAGCTTTAACTCAAGTTGAACAATGGGCAGCAAGGAGAATACCCATTACTGAGAAAGCTGTTCAAACACTACATGCTCTAGTAATAGCAAGTGGAAAATCTAAAATAAAATCAACACCTTATCGTGATGGTCAAAATGTTATCCGCGATAGTCTTACACGTGCAATAATTTATATGCCACCTGAAGCAAAGGATGTACCAAAGCTCATGAGCAGTATGATTGATTGGATTCGTAACAGTGAGCAAGTGCCTTGCCCAATTATTGCAGGTATTGCGCATTATCAATTTGTAACAATTCACCCTTACTATGACGGTAATGGTCGTACTGCAAGATTGTTGACTACATTAATTTTACACCTTGGTGGGTATGACCTAAAAGGACTTTATTCATTGGAAGAATATTATGCTAAGAATCTAGGAGCTTATTATGAGGCAATCAGTGTAGGTCCATCGCACAATTATTATATGGGACGAGCTGAAGCAGATATCACTAAGTGGGTGGAGTATTTCGTAGAAGGTATGGCAAATTCATTTGAGAACGTTTTACAACGTATAAATGAAGAAGAATACCACACTGATCAGACTGATCTTATACGTAAGCTTGATCCTAAACAACGCAAAGCTCTTGAGCTCTTCCAGGAGTTTTCCGCTATTACAGCTAGTCAGGTTGGCGAACTATTTAATTTTAAGCCTCGTACCAGTGCGCAACTTTGTAAAAAGTGGGTGGAAATGGGGTTTATCAAGATTGTAGATTTTTCCAATAGAGGAAGGAAATACAAACTTAGTAAGCAATATGAAGATTTGATCTCAAATTAACTGAAAGCTCGCTAGACAGTGCATAGGTCAAATTTCAATAAAGTGCTTGAAAACTAGATATAAACTTAAAATTTTAAAAACTGGAATATGTACAACAACTTACGCGACTTCATCAAAGCCTTAGAAGAAAAAAAAGATCTGATTAGGATTAAGGAGGAAGTTTCAACAGTTCTTGAAATGACAGAAATTCATCGCAGAGTTTTGTCAAGCAAAGGGCCAGCGATCATTTTTGAAAATGTTATCACAGAAAATGGCAAAAATTCGATTCCAGTTTTGGTGAATTTATTTGGTACTATTAAGAGGATTGCATTGGGGTTGAACATAAATCCTGATGAACTAAGAGATCTTGGTAAACTTTTAGCATTTTTGCAATCACCTGAGCCGCCAAAAAACTTTAAGGATGCTATAAAAATGTTTCCTTTGTTGAAAGTCGTGTTATCGATGCGAAGTAAAGTCGTGAGCAAGGCTCCATGTCAAGAGGTAGTGCTAACCGGAGATGAAGTGGACCTAAGTCTACTGCCCATTCAAACATGCTGGCCAAATGAACCTGCACCACTTATCACCTGGCCGATTGTGGTAACAAAAGGACCCACGAAAGAAAAGCAAGATAATTTTAATCTTGGAATATATCGTATGCAGGTTATAGATAAAAAAACAACACTAATGCGTTGGCTTGCACAAAGAGGTGGCGCAACTCACCATAAGCGTTGGAAGGAAGAAGGCAGAGATATGAAATTTCCTGCTGCTGCTGTGATCGGTAGTGATCCTGCAACGATTATTGCTGCGGTAACTCCAGTGCCAGAAACATTGTCAGAATACCAATTTGCTGGACTACTGCGAAAGAAGCCGCTTGAGCTTGTAAATTGTAAGACTATTCCACTTCAAGTGCCAGCTCACGCAGAAATCGTTCTGGAAGGCTATGTGAGTTTGGATAGCTATCAAGACGAAGGGCCATACGGAGACCACACTGGCTACTATAATTCTGTTGAGCAATTTCCTGAATTTAATATTACTGCAATTACTATGCGCAAAAATCCAATTTATCTCAGCACTTTCACTGGCAAGCCACCTGATGAACCATCGATTCTTGGTGAAGCACTCAACGAAATTTTTGTGCCCATTCTTATCAATCAATTTCCAGAGATAGTGGACTTTTATCTGCCACCGGAAGGTTGCTCATATAGAATAGCGGTAGTGTCGATAAAAAAATCCTATCCAGGGCAGGCAAAAAGAATTGTTATGGGCATACTTTCCTTTCTAAAGCAATTTTTATACACGAAGTTTATTATCGTTGTTGATGATGATATAAATGTACGTGATTGGAAGGAAGTGATGTGGGCAATGTCAACAAGGATGGACCCTGTGCGTGATACAATCATGATAGAAAATGCACCTATTGATTATTTAGACTTTGCTTCCCCTGAAAGTGGACTTGGAGGTAAGATGGGATTTGATGCGACAAATAAAATCCCGCCTGAAACCAAACGAGAGTGGGGAAAGAAAATTGAGATGAGTGAGGAAATAGTAAGGAAAGTCGCGGAGAAGTGGGAGGAATATATGGACTAGACTTCTTGCATAAAAGCAGAAAAAAGTTTGGCGTTTTTTATAATGCCGCATTAACTGATAATTGTGATTTAAGTTCGTCACAGTGCCCTTTTTTTGTCATCCTATAGCTATACCGCCGCGGTATCTCTTAGCCGCTAACAAGTAGTGGGATGACGAGCTTATCGTCATCCTGCCGCGAACCGTCATACCGCGATTCATTCGCGGTATCTCAGCCGCTAACAAGCAGCGGGATACTTAGGGATGACGGTTGTTGTTTAGCTGTAAATATTAAGAAATTTACCAAATGAAAAAAAAGGCAAAAGAAGCCCTGGGGTTATTATCCGCTTTAAAATATTGGCGTTTTTTATGTTTTAAACGCTTGA
>NZ_JAPQLN010000114.1:54830-54947 GCF_028981745.1 Wolbachia endosymbiont of Drosophila tristis
GCTTTTAATTGCAACTAACTTACGCTGCAAATGTTTAAGAAATTTACTAAGCAGAAAAAAAGACAAAGAATCCCCGAGTTAGCTAGTCTTTTACTATCTCTGTCGAGTATTGGCATT